>CAIQIL010000552.1 GCA_903871865.1 uncultured Burkholderiales bacterium | reverse complement strand
GGTGCTGTCGATCGCGCTCAAGCTGCGCGCCCGCATCAACGCCCAAGCGGGCATGCGCGCCATGCTGACGCGCGAGTCCGACTATTTCGTGCCCCTGCAGGAGCGCGTGCTGAAAGCCCGACGTGTGCAGGCCGACCTGTTCGTCTCGGTGCATGCCGACGCCTTCATGAACCCCGAGGCGCGCGGTGCGTCCATCTTCGCGCTGTCCGAGAACGGTGCCACGAGCGCCGCAGCACGCTGGATGGCCAAGAAGGAAAACGCCTCCGACCTGGTCGGTGGCGTCAACATCAAGGCGCGCGACGCCTCGGTCATGCGCGCCTTGCTGGACATGTCCACCACGGCCCAGATCAAGGACAGCCTCAAGCTCGGTCAGGCCATCCTGGGCCACCTGGGCAAGGTCGGCCGGCTGCACAAGGCGCGGGTGGAACAGGCGGGCTTCGCCGTGCTCAAGGCGCCGGACATCCCGTCCATCCTGGTCGAGACGGGTTTCATCTCCAACCCGGAGGAAGAGTCCAAGCTCAAGGACGACACCTACCAGGGGCAGCTCGCCGACGCCCTGCTGGCGGGCATCCAGCGCTATTTCGCGCGCAACCCGCCGCTGGCACGCAACCGCGCCCTGTGAAGCATCAGGCCTGCTGGCCCTTGGCTTCCTGGCGACCGGCCTTCCAGGCCCCGAAGATGGCGATCAGGCCCGGCACGATGATCATGGCCAGGATGATCTTGCTCAGGTGCTGCTGCACGAAGGCGATGTTGCCGAAGAAGTAGCCGGCCAGCGTCAGGCCCACCACCCACAGCAGCGCGCCCACCACGTTGTAGAGCGTGAAGGTGAGGCGGTTCATCTCGGCCACGCCGGCCACGAAAGGCGCGAAGGTGCGGATGAACGGCATGAAGCGCGCGAGGACGATGGTGATGCCGCCGCGCGCCTCGTAGAAGCGGTGGGCAGCGTCAAAGCCCTTGCGGCTGAACCAGCGCGAATCTTCCCACTGGAAGACCTTCGGCCCGAGGTAACGGCCGATGCTGTAGTTGAGCTGGTCGCCCAGGATGGCTGCCGCCAATAGCACGCCCATGGCCACGGGCAGGCTCATGGCGCCGCCTGCGGCCAGCGCGCCGACCATGAAGAGCAGCGAGTCGCCCGGCAGGAAGGGCATCACCACCAGGCCGGTTTCGACGAACACGATCAGGAACAGCAGGCCATAGACCCAGGTGCCGTGCAGCTGGACGAACTCGGCCAGGTGCTTGTCGATGTGCAGGATGAAGTCGATGAGGAAGGTGGCGATGTCCATGGGAACGGCTTGGGGCGGGCGAGAAAGGTGCGCAAGGCGCAAGGTTGGCAAAAAGGCAGGCGCCCTTTCACGAGCGCCCCTTTTACAATAACAGCATGACGTCAGACCGCCGCAGCACCGCCCTTGCCCTCGATGGGGCGGCATCTTCACCCGAAACCGGGGGGCTGGCCAACGCCGGTGAGATGCGCGCGCGGCGACACATCCAGGCCCTGCCCGACGAGCTGGTCAGCCAGATCGCCGCGGGCGAGGTGGTCGAGCGCCCGGCCTCGGTGGTGCGCGAGCTGGTGGACAACGCGCTGGACGCGGGCGCCAGCCAGGTCACCGTCAAGCTGATGGGCGGTGGGGTGCGGCAAATCCTCGTGGAAGACGACGGCTGCGGCATCCCGGTGGGCGAGCTGCCCCTCGCCTTGCTGCGCCACGCCACCAGCAAGATCCGCTCGCTCGATGACCTCGAAAGCGTGGCCACCATGGGCTTCCGCGGCGAGGCCCTGGCGGCCATCGCGTCGGTGTCGGAGGCCGCCATCGCCAGCCGCACGGCCGAAGACGCCCACGCCCACCGCCTGGACGCGCGCTCGGGCGAGCTGACGCCGGCCGCGCGCAGCATCGGCACCAGCGTCGAGGTGCGCGAGCTGTTCTTCAGCACCCCGGCACGCCGCAAATTCCTCAAGACGGACGCCACCGAGCTGGCGCACTGCCTGGAATCGGTGCGCCGCCATGCCCTGGCGCGGCCCGATGTGGGCTTCAGCGTCTGGCACGAAGGCAAGCTCGTCGAGCAGTTGCGCCCCGGCAGCCTGCAGCAGCGCATGCAGGACGTGCTGGGCGAGGCCTTCACCGACACCAGCCGCGAGGTGGACCTGCAGATCGGCCCGATGCGGGTGCACGGCCGCACCGGCCTGCCCGATGCGGCCCGTTCGCGCTCGGACTGGCAGTACTGCTACGTCAACGGCCGCTATGTGCGCGACAAGCTCATCTCGCACGGCATCCGCTCGGCCTACGAAGACGTGCTGCACGGCAGCCGCCAACCCACCTACGTGCTGTTCATCGAAATCGCGCCCGAGCGCGTCGACGTGAACGTGCACCCGACCAAGATCGAGGTGCGCTTCCGCGACTCCCGCGAGGTGCACCAGGCGGTGCGCAAGGCGGTGGAGTCGGCGCTGGCGCTGTCGCGGGCGGGGACATCCGCAGCTGCGACACTGAACTTGAGCGGCGGCGTGCCCACCAGCGCACAGTCCCACAGCGCCCAGCCTCACCATGCAGCTGACACAGCAAACGCCGTGCATGGCTCCGGCAGTTCGCTGCAGTCCGATGGCTCCTACGCGCCGCTGACGGGTGCCCATCCTGAGGGCGGGTTCGCCCAGGTGCCCCTGAACAACGCGTCGCAAGCCGCCCTGCCCTGGCGTGCCGCCGATGCCGCCAGCGAGCGCCGCTGGGCCGGCTGGCCGAGCGCGGGCCTGCCGGCGGATGCGGCCACGGCCCGCAGCAGCGCGGTCGATGCCTTCGCCGACCTGCGCCTGCCTCAGGTGCGCAGGGCGACGGACGACGACGGCGGCGCAGCGCCATCGACATGGCCCAGCATCGCCACAGCCGCCACGGCATCTGACAGCAACGCCCACGCCACAGACGCAAACGGCCACGAATGGCCGCTGGGCCGCGCCATCGCACAGGTGGGCGGCATCTATGTGCTGGCCGAAAACGCCCAGGGCCTGGTCATCGTCGACATGCACGCCGCGCACGAACGCGTCGTCTATGAGCGCCTGAAGGCCCAGCTCGATGCGGCACCGCTGCACAGCCAGCCCCTGCTGATCCCGCTGACCTTTGCCGCCACACCGCAGGAATGCGCCACGGCCGAATCACACCACGCGGCGCTGCTGCAGCTGGGCGTGGACGTGGACCTGATCGGCCCGGGCAAGCTGGCGGTGCGCGCCGTGCCTGCGGCGCTGCAACAGGCCGATGGCGTGGCACTGGCGCGCTCGGTGCTGGCCGAGCTGGCCCACCTGGACGCCAGCGACGTGGTGCGCCGCGCCCAACACGAACTGCTAGCCACCATGGCCTGCCACGGCGCCGTGCGCGCCAACCGCCGACTCAACCTGGCGGAGATGAATGCCCTGCTGCGCGACATGGAAGCCACCGAGCGCGCCGACCAATGCAACCACGGCCGGCCCACCTGGCGCCAGCTCACCCTCAAGGAGCTGGACGCGCTTTTCCTGCGCGGCCGCTGACGCCATGACCGAACGCAAAAAAATCACCCTGTCGCGCCCTGCCGGCGCCGACAGCAACACCCCTTCCCAACAGCCTGAATTCGGCGGGCGCAAGCCCCCGGTGCGTGGCAGTGGCACGGCACCGCGCAAGCGCATGACAGCGGCCGAAGCCGAGCAGGCACGCGCTGAAGCCGCCGCCCGCGGCCCGGGCCAGTGGCAAGACCGTGGCCCCGGCCCGGACCGCCCGCGTGGCGACGAGCGCCGCCGCGATCCACGCGATGCCCGTGACAACCGCGATGCCCGTGACCCGCGCGCGCCGCGAGATCCCCGGGACGCACGCGGCCCCGGCCGGCCACCAGAGCGCTGGCCAGACCGTCCCCAGGAGCGTGGACCCGACCGCGGGCCGAACCGTGGGCCAGATCACCCACAAGACCGCGCCCCCGAGCGCTGGGGCGAGCCGCGCTACGACCGCGACCCGCGTGACGCCTACCCCCCGGCCCGCCAGGACCAACGCCGCCTGGGCACCACGTCCTCGCGCCGCGACAGCGGGTCCTACCAGGATCCACACCAGCGACCACACGCAACCGCCCACGACGCACCGCGCCAGGAAGCCGCCGAGTCCGACGGCCGCCTGCGCCTGTCCAAGCTCATGAGCGAGCGCGGCCTGGCCTCGCGGCGCGAAGCCGACGAGTGGATCGACGCCGGCTGGGTGCGCGTGGATGGCGAAGTCGCCGAACTGGGCACCCGCGTGCTGCCCACCGTGCACATCGACATCGACCCGCAGGCCCGCGAACAGCAAACGCAGCGCGTCACCATCCTGCTGCACAAGCCGATCGGCTACGTCAGCGGCCAGGCCGAAGATGGCTACGAGCCCGCCGTCGTGCTCATCCAGCCGCAGAACCGCTGGGCCGACGACAAGCTGCCCATCCAGTTCAACCGCGCCCACCACCGCCACCTCGCGCCCGCCGGCCGCCTGGACATCGACTCCACCGGCCTGCTCGTGCTGACGCAAGATGGCCGCGTGGCCAAGGCCCTCATCGGCGAGGACTCGGGCGTCGAGAAGGAATACCTGGTGCGCGTGCAGCTGCTCGAACAGCCCGAAGCCGAGAACGTGATGGCCGTGACGCCGCCCGAGGCCATCGAAGCGCTGCGCTTCGGCCTGGAGCTCGACGGCAAGCCGCTCAAGCACGCGCAGGTGTCGTGGCAGAACGAGCAACAGCTGCGCGTCGTGCTGCGCGAAGGCCGCAAGCGCCAGATCCGCCGCATGTGCGAGTTGGTCGGCCTCAAGGTGGTCGGCCTCAAGCGCGTGCGCATGGGCAGCGTGGTGCTGGGCAAGCTGCCCGCTGGCCAATGGCGCTACCTGCGACCCGATGAGCGCTTCTGAAGCGACGCGGCGCCTGGGCCTGGCGCCCTGGGTCGTCGTCGCCGCCGTGGGCCTGCTCACGGGCCTGCAGCCGCTGACCACCGACCTCTACCTGCCCGCCCTGCCGCAGATGCAGGCCGGGCTGGGCGTGAACGCGGCCTCGGCGCAATGGACGCTGTCCCTGCTGATCCTCGCCTTCGGCATCGGCCAACTGGTCTGGGGACCGATCGCCGACCGCTTCGGCCGCCAGCCCGTGCTGCGCTGGGGCCTCGGCCTGTACGTGCTGGCCAGCGTGGCCACGGCGCTGGCGCCCAGCATCGGGGTGATGCTGCTGGCGCGCGTGGCGCAAGGGGCCTGCCTGTCGGCCGCGGTGGTGTGCGGACGCGCCATGGTGCGCGACCTCTACGCCCCGGAAGATGGCGCCCGCGTGATGGCCAAGGGCATGAGCGTGCTGGGCCTGCTGGCGCTGCTGGGGCCCGTCATCGGTGGTCTGACCGTCACCCAGTTCGGCTGGCGCCCGACCATGTCGCTGATGGCCGTGGCCGGTCTGGCGATCTGGCTGCTCGTGTGGCTGCGCCTGCCCGAAACCCTGCCGCTCGAACACCGCCAGCAGCGGCTGGACTGGCTGGCCATGGGGCGCCAGTGGCTGGGCATCGCCGCCCACCCGACCTTCCGCGCCCACGCCCTGCTGACGGCCAGCACCTACGGCGGGTTGTACGTGTTCCTGGCGCTGGCGCCCTTCGTCTTCATCCAGGTGCTGCACCTCAGCGGCACGGGCTGTGGCCTCGTCATGGCCTCGACCTCGCTGGCCTACCTCAGTGGCACCGTGGTCTGCCGCAAGGTCTTGCCACGCGGCGGCCTGCTGGGCACCGTGCGCCTGGGTGGCTGGTGCTCGCTGGCTGGCGGCGTGTGGATGGCCGGCGTCTCGCTGTGGCAGGTGGGGCTGGGCGGCCACGTCGTGGCCCTGGGCCTGCTGCCGGGCCTGTGGGTCTACACCTTCGCGCACGGCATCCACCAGCCCTGCGGCCAGACCGGCGTGGTCGCGGCCTTCCCGACGCGCGCGGGCGCGGCCTCCGCTCTGTCGGGCTTCGTGCTCTGCCTCGTCGCCTTCCTGGTCGGCGCGGTGTTGTCGTGGTGGAGCAGCCTGCCGGGCTGGACGGGCACCATCCACCCACTGACCCTGGGCGTGGCCCTCGGTGGCGCCCTGACCGCCTGGACGGCCTTGCGCCGCGTGCAGCGCCACGGCCTGGTGGCGCCTTTGCCGCACACGCCCGAGCCTCTGGCATCGCCATGAACACGACGACCGCCACCGACGCTGCCGCCCCACTCTGGGTGCTCACAGGCCCGACCGCTTGCGGCAAAACCGCGGTGGCCCTGGCCCTGGCAGAGCGCCTGAGCCGACAGGGGGGAGCCACCCAGCCCATCGAGATCGTCAGCGTCGATTCGGCCCTGATCTACCGCGGCATGGACATCGGCACGGCCAAGCCCACGGCCGCCGAGATGGCCCAGGTGCCCCACCACCTGATCGACACCGTGGACGCCACGGAGCGCTACAGCGCCGCGCGCTTCGTGGCCGATGCCCTGGCCGCCGCGGCCGACATCCGCGCCCGTGGCCGCACCCCGCTGCTGGTGGGCGGCACCATGCTCTACCTGAAGGCCTTGCTCGAAGGCATGGACGAAATGCCCGCCATCCCGCCCGAGGTGCGCGCCGAGGTCGATGCGCGCATGAAAGCGCAAGGCAGCCTCGCCCTGCACGCCGAGCTGCAACAGGTCGACCCCATCACCGCCGCGCGCCTGGCGCCGGGCGACACCCAGCGCATCCAGCGCGCCATCGAG
>CAIQIL010000551.1 GCA_903871865.1 uncultured Burkholderiales bacterium | reverse complement strand
CTTCTGCCAGTAACCAATGTCCACCCAGCGCCCGAACTTGTGGCCGACCTCGCGCAAATGCCCCGCCTGCGTGAAGCCCCGCGACTCGTGCAAACCGACGCTGCCAGCGTTGGGCAGGGCGATGGCGGCGATCAGGGCGTGGCAGCCCTGCGCTTGCAGTTGCGGCAGCAATGCCTCGTACAGCGCGCGGCCGATGCCGCGGCGCTCACAGCCCAGGCGCACATAGACCGTCACCTCGGCCGTGTGGCGGAAGGCGGCGCGTGCGTGGAAGGCGCTGGCGTAGCTGTAGCCCACCAGCTGAGGCCCTGTCGGCGTGTCCGCCTCGCACACCAGCCAGGGGTGGGTGCGTCGGTAGGCGTCGATGCGCTCGCGCATCTGCTCAGGCCGCAAGGGCACCTCCTCGAAGGTCACCACCGTGTGCGCGATGAAGTGGTTGTAGATCTCGCAGATGGCGTGCTCGTCGCCGGGGGCAAAAGGGCGGATGTGCATGGTCATGGGTTGGCAGGACGGCTTGACGCAGGCGCGCGGGGCCCGAAGTTCACCGTCACGCTGCCCTGGGCGCCAGCAGGCAAGTGGCGGACTGCGAACGCTTCGGCCACCTGGGCCAGCACCGCATCGGTGTCATGGGCGAGCTCGGGCGGGATCGCGATGCGCGTGACATGCACCACCACGTCCAGGCCACCCGCAGCGTTCACGGTGAGCACACACGCCCGATCGCCGCCGCCACCGCATTCGATGTGCACCTTGGCGCCCCGCCACACCAGGGCGTGCATCTCCGGGATCTCCAAGCTGCCGCCACCCAGGTCTTTGAAGATGACGCTCTTGTCGCCGTTGACCCACCACTTGCCCAAGCGGCACAGCAGCTCGGGGTCGAAGGGCCGACCATTCCAGTCGGTGAGGTTGTGGCGCGCGAACAAGGGCAAATCAGCCGCTTCGATGCGCTGGGTGCGCAAGCGGGTGTGGGCGATGTCGTCGGATGTCAGGGTGAGGGTGCGCGCCTTGGCGGGGGGAGGGGGCATGGGATACATGGGGCGGTGCATGGCGGTTGCTCAACCATTGAAGCTGAACACCACGAGGCCGCTGACCGGGTCGGCCAACAGGTCGAACTCGTGGCCCTCGGTGCCAAAGCCTGTTTCGCGGGCCTTGGCGATCATGGCCGTGACGTCGTCGGGCAGGTCGGTGCACGCCTCGCCGCGCACATGAAAGCCGCTGGAGGTGCGTTGCCATGCGCCATAGCGGTGGTACGTCGGTTGGTCGCGCCCCGTGCGCGCCGGCTGCAACTTCGCCAAGCCTCTTTGCGCAAGGTCGGCCCGCGAGGCTTCCGTCAGGCGGTGAACGAACACCCCGCAACCTTCCCGCAGCCCGCCGGATTCGGTGGCGAAGACCTCCTCGGCCACGTCGAGTTCCAGCGGCAACGGGCCGGTCTTGTCTCGGAAGTGCGACCACGCGGCGCCGGCCAGCCACGCCACGGCGAGCGTCAGGACCAGGCCGCCCAGGGGCGCGAGCACGAGCGACATGGCACGGGACTGGCCCGAGCGTCGCGCTTGCGTGTGCACCCAGGCCGAGCACGCGAGCAGGGTCAGCAGGAGGGTGAGCAGGGTGAGCATGAGGTTCAGGCGCTCAGGCGCTCATGAGCGGCAAACGCAGCAGCGCGATCCCGAAGGCATGTGGCGCCATCACGGCATCAGCGGGCGGAAGAAGCTGCGCTCGTAGCTCAGGAAGCAGCGGGTGTCCCGGGCGTACTGGAAGGCGGCCTGGCACTCGGGGTCGGCGAACGAGCGGATGCGGTACTGCTCGTAATCGGCCAGCGAGGGGAAGGAGAACGAACCCAGCGCGATGTTGTTGGCGCCCTCCGACGGCATCAGGTAGCCGTGGTGCACGCCGCCGAACAAGGGGATGAGGCGCATCCACATGCGGAAGTAGGTTTCGAGCTCGGGCAGCTTGTCCGGGTCAACGACGTAGCGGAAGTGGCAGGTGATCATGGGGTGCATTCTCGGGGGTTCAGGCGCCGCGCTGGTCTCGGGAAGCCTGCTCGACCTCGGCGAGGTTTTGCGTCCAGTCGAGCGCCACGTCGCACCACTTCTGCCAGGTGGGTGGCAAGGCGCGGCGCTCGTCGAGCACGCCCACGCGCAGGCCGATGGGCGTGGGCTTGTCGGCGTCGTAGGTGTAGAGCGGCGAGCCGCATTCCGGGCAGAAGGCCTGCGCCCGGCGTGCGCCGCTTTCGGCGACCTTGATGTAGACCTTGGGCGTGCCCTGGGTCAAGGCGAAGGAGCCGGGCAGTGCCGGTGTGGACAGCCGGAAGGCCGTGCCGGTCAGTTTCTGGCAATCGTTGCAATGGCAGATGCTGGTGAGTTGGGGGTCGGCCTCGGCGACGAAGCGAACGTGGCCGCAGTGGCAGCTGCCGTGGACTTTCATGGGTGGCTCCTTGGGGGGCAGGACGCTCAGATTCAGGGGCGAACATTCGCCGCAACTTGCATGGCCGCGATGGCCTCTTTCGCCGCTTTGAGGCTGCCACCGTGGATTTCACGATGGCAGCGCATCGCGTCCGCGCTTCGGCCTGCCGCGACCAGGCGCAGAACGTCTTCGGGTGTGGCCTTGCCCGCCGGTGGGCAAATGCCCTGGCGGCGCAACCAGGCCAGGTGGATGCGGGGCATCACCAGAAGGGCCAGCACGAACAACAATCCGATGAGCGCCGGCGTGGAGAGGTTCATGGGGCTTCCCGATGTTTTGTGGACGCTGAATTCTGGACCTTGGCGTTGCGCTTCATTGTTGAAGCTGCGCGCTGTTCAACTGACATTTGTCCACCCGTGCGCTTCATCTCGACCTTGTGCCGCCAGCCATCCACAAACGGCACCTGCAGCCATTGGTATGACATGGATGATGGGAGACTTGGGCCATGGGGTGCCGGACATGAGGGTTGACAACGTGGCTAGCGCGATAAGACCCGAGGTGGCGCCCAGCAGAGCGCCGAATTCTGTGGTGCTCAGTGCCTTCAATAGCGTTCGTGCGTTCCACGCTGACACATAGATGGCGCCAGCCAGAGCTGCAGGGGCAAGCCCAACCCCATAGCCGAACAGCATGAAGAGGCTGCCACCAGATAGGGTTGGCGTGCCGCCGGCGCCAAGCAGCAGCGCCGTCAAGACGCCAATACCAGGACCGATCAGTGTGAACTGGACCAAAGGTAAGAGGTATGGCTTCAGTCGCATAGATCGTGATATTGGATCGCCTAGCGCCGGCGTTAAGGGGCGGCAAGCCGCGTAGCGGGTTGACGTCCCCTTGAACAACCTGTTAGGCAATGGTCAGTAAATATTTGGTTATTCATTGCGCTGTCCTATGCATGTTGACCCATTCCTGAACACTTGGTCGTTGCCATTGTGCTTGGGCATAGGCAACGAGGCGCGGAGGCACTTTGTCGCCAGCCAGGACAAGCCTGTTGAGCATGAGCGCCAAGTCGGTGTCTGCAATTGACCAGATGCCGAAGAGCGAATCAGCACCTTCGGGAAGTACGTTCTCAACGGCGGTAAACAGCTTGGATGCGGCTGCTTGTGCCTCTTCTGACAGAGGTGGGTGTGCGCCGCCGAAGAAGATCACTTCGGTTGGACGCTGCTGCCGAATTGGCATGAGATCGCTGCGAAGCCATGCCTGGATTTCACGCGCTTTTGCCTTTTGCTGAAGATCTTTTGGGTACAGGCTGGTGCCAGGAAAGCTGTCTTCTATGAACTCGCAAATGGCTGAAGACTCTGATAGGTGAAAGCCGCCATCGGTAAGTGTTGGAACTCGCAAGGTGCTTGACAGGGCAGCATATGGGGCTGACCTGTGTTCACCTTGAGCCAAATTGATTGGCACGATTTCGAATACGGCGAGCTTTTCCGTCAGCGCGACGAATGCCGACATGGCGTAAGGTGATAGAAAATTCGAGTCGACGAAGAGTTTCAAAATGCGTCCTTCCTGAGTTGCCTAACTGCAATTAGACCAACCTGCTGTTGCAAGTGCTGTTGGCCTGAAACTTTGTAAGCACGCGGCAGAGGCGATGCAAGCGCTCGATGTGCAAAGCATTTTTCTCCTGAAGTGCTGTGTGGTGGTGTGTCAGACAGCCTGAACGATGCTGTCGCAGGCTGGGTAGCAGTCGAGCGCCAGACCGATCACGTGGAACAACCCGTCAACCCAGGCGCCATCCCCCTGGCGTTGCCCTCGTGCGTGCTGCGCTGCTGCCATGCCAACCCTCCCGTGTGTTCCATTCGTGTTGCAAACACTGTAACGGCCCCCATTCCAGCCCCGCAAGCCCCGTCGGGCCCTTCTCGCGCCAATCCCCACACCGCTGTCCCTTTGGCCGATGCCACCCGCCAAGCGCCCAGCGCGGTCCGCAAGCCGCTGAGCCTCGCCCGCAAGGCTTTTTGCCTCGCGCGCAAAGCCCCAGAACCTCGCGCGCAAGCCATGTCGCCTTGCGCCCAAGCCAAACAGCCTTGCAAGCAAGCCGCCGAGCCTTGCGCGCAACACAATTCGCGTCGCGCGCAAGCCCAAAAGCCTTGCGCGCAAGGCTCAACGGGTCGTGCGCAAGCCAAAACGCCTTGCGCGCAAAGCACAACGGCTTGCACGCAAAGCAAAAAGCCTTGCGCGCCGAGCTTTTGGCTCTGCGCGCAAGGCCCGATGGCTTGCGGCCGGGGTGGGGCGGGTGGCGCACCGGGTGGTGCGGCCCGCCGCTGGGTCACTGCACGGTTTTCGCCGTGCCCGTGGGGTTGGTCGCGCCCTCGCGAACCCCGGATGCCCGGCGCGAGAAGCGGGCCGACATGCCCTGGCGCAGGGCCTCCAGGCCCGAGCCTTCGCCCACCACGCGCAGCAGGGCGTAGCCTTCCAAAGAAGCGCTCATCACGTCGCTGCTCAGGGCGGTGAGGGTGTCGTCCATCCTGCCTTGCAGGCCCTGCAGGCGCACGGCGCGGTCGCGCAGGGCGTCGAGGTGCTGCAGGTCCCGCTGGGCCTCGGCCAAATCGAGGGTGGGCGGCAGCACGTGGCGGTTCTGGTCGAGCACGCGCAGGGCCTGGCGGCAGAACGCTTAGGACTTGTCGCCCATCTTGCTGAGGCCGCGGCGCTCGTTGATGGACAGGTTGATGAGCTTGCCGAACTGGTTTTCCAGCACGGTCAGGGCGACGTCGATCTCGGCGTAGTCGGCGTCCGTCAGGCTGACGGAGATGAGGTTCTGTGACATGGGTTTCCCTTGTGAATGGTTGGCGGCCCGCCACCCTTGGCAGGCCGACCGGCACGGTAGGCGCTTGGCGCCGTTTGGGAAATCCCTCTCAAGGGGGTGTGCGCGCATCCCCCTGTTCGCGGGTAACCCTATCGGGTTAGTTCCAATCGGCGGGGGCCGGGGCGGGCTGCACCATGCGCCACCTCCATGTGACAACACCCGTGCCATGATTTCGACCCTCTTCGCCCCCCGTTGGACGACCGCCATCGCTGCGCTGGTCGCGCTCCTGTCGGTCTCGGCCGCACCCTCCGCATCGGCCGCTGGCACCGACTGCGCCCAGGCGCGCTACCCCTCGCTGGCCTGGAGCGCCTGCGAGGCGCGCAACGTGGCGGCCACCGGGCAGAACCCGCTGGGCGCCGGGCCCTTGACGGCGGGCGTGGTGGCCGAGACCTTGGCCTACCAGAAGGCGCGCGCGCAGGCCCTGCTGGCCGACCCGGAGCGCCGCCCCAACCCCAACCCCTGCACCACGGTGCTGCTGTGCCCGGTGGACCCGCGCTTGCAGCAGTGGACAGACCACGACGGCCTGGTCGAGCCGGTGCGCTACACCTCGCGCTCGGGCGCGACCATCTCCGGCCACGTCTGGGCCACGCGCACGGGGCCGGCGAAGCGGCCGGGCGTGGTCATCGTCAATGGCTCCATCGTGGGCTTCGAGCAGATCTACTGGTTCGCCGCGCAGTCTCTGGCCAAGGCCGGTTTCGTGGTGATGACGTTTGACGCGCAGGGCGAGGGCAACTCCGACCAGTTCGGCGCGGCCCCCGACCAGCGCGAGGCGGCTTTCGCGGGCACGCCGGGTCTGGGCTTCTTCGGTCCCAAACCTGCCGCTGGCCCGGGCTTGGGTGGCAATGGCCTGCCTTTCTACGACGGCGGTGCCGACGCGCTGGACTTCATGCTGTCCACGCCCGCCCAGCCCTTTGTGCCGGTGCCCAGCCGCACCTCGGGCACCTCGCATGCCGACAAGCAGGCGCGCCGCGTGGCGTCCGGCCTGAACGCCAACCACAACCCGCTGCACGCCTTGCTCGACGCCAGCCGCATCGGCCTGGCCGGGCATTCCTACGGTGCCGTGGCCGCGAGCTGGTTGGCCCAGCACGACCCGCGCGTGCGCACTGCGGTGGCGTGGGACAGCCTGTGCGTGCCCGTGTCGCCCGCGCCCGATGAGGTCGCGGCCTTCAACGCCGCGCCCGTCAACCGCCTGGCCGGCATCCTGCCCGGTGGCTTGCTGTACGGACTGCCCGTGCCGTGCTTTGGCGCACCGGCCGGCCCCGCCCCGGCCATCACCAAGCCTGCGCTGGGCATCAATGGCGACTACCTTGCTGCTGGCATCCCCTACCTGACGCCACCGCGTCCGCAAGACAAGGCCACGGCCTCGTTCGCCTACTCGGCGGCGGGCGTGGACACCGGCAACATCACCATCCGCGGGGCCACGCACTTCGATTTCAACGACGTGCCGCTGGTGCTGCCGGCCTCGCGCCGCGGCATCGACCTCGTCACCTGGTACACGGTGGCCTGGTTCGCCAAGTACCTGCAGAACGACCCGCTGGCCGACCGCATGCTGCTGAGCACGCGCTGGCAGAACGACGCCGCCGCGGCCAAGGCCCTGCCGGCGGGCGAGGCCAATGTGTACTCGTGGCACTACCGCTCGCGCCTGTCGATCACGCAGGCCAACGGCCAGCGCTTCCAGTGCGAGGACCTGCGCAAGGGCTGCCCCGGCCAGGTGAGCGCGGCCAGCGACTGCGGCGCCACGCCCTATGCCTTCGCCACCGTGGCCACTGGGCCGACGCAGCCGGCCACAGCGTCTTGCTCGGCCACGGCGCCCTGAAGCTTCAGCCCTCCCGCCTCAGCCCGTCATCCGGTCCCGCTTGGCCAGCGCCGGGAACCACTTCCACCACAGCGCGGCAATGGCCACCGAGCCCACGCCGCCCAGCACCACCGAGCCCACGGCGCCGAAGGCCGCGGCCGTCATGCCCGACTCGAACTCGCCGAGCTGGTTCGAGGCGCCGATGAAGATGGAGTTGACCGCCGCCACGCGGCCGCGCATCTCGTCGGGGGTTTCGAGCTGGGTCAGCGTCAGGCGGGTGACGACGCTGATGTTGTCGGCCGCGCCGGTGATGGCCAGCATCAGCATCGACAACGCGAAGCTGTGCGACAGGCCGAAGCCCAGCGTGGCCAGGCCGAACACCGCCACCGCCATCAGCAGGCGCTGGCCAACCTTGCGCTCCAGCGGCCAGCGCGTCAGCACGATGGACATGGTCAGTGCGCCCACCGCGGGTGCGGCGCGCAGCAGGCCCAGGCCCACCGGGCCGGTGTGCAGGATGTCTTTGGCGTAGATGGGCAGCAGCGCACTGGCGCCGCCCAGCAGCACGGCGAACAGGTCCAGGCTGGTGGCGCCCAGCAGCACCTTGCGCTCCCACACGAAGTGCAGGCCGGCGAACACATCGCCCCAGGTGCTGGCTTGCCGCGTGGGCGTGAAGGGGTAGCGCACCAGCAGGGCCAGCGCGAAGGACAGCAGCAGCAAGGCCGTGCACAGCGCGTACACCGTGCCCGCGCCCGTGGTGTAGAGCAGGCCGCCCAGCGCAGGCCCACCGATCACGGCGATCTCCATGCCGCTGGAGCTGACAGCGATGGCGCGTTGCAGCAGCTCGCGTGGCACCAGCAGCGGCGTGATGGCCTGCTGGGCCGGCATCTGGAAAGCACGCGCCACGCCCAGCAGCACCGACAGCCCGAGGATGAGGCTGCGGCTGACCTCGCCCTGGAAGGTGCCCCAGCACAGCAGTGCGGCCACGGCGGCCTGGGCCAGCATGCACAGCGCGAAGATGCGGGCGCGGTGGTGGCGGTCGGCCACGTGGCCGGCGGGCAGCGTCATCAGCAGGGCCGGCACGAACTGGAAGAGGCCCACCAGCCCCAGGTCCCAGGCGCTGGCGGTGAGGTCGTACATGTGCCAGCCCAGCGCCACCATGAGCATCTGGTTGGCCATGATGCCGCCCACCCGGGAGACCCAAAAGCGCACGCAGGCGGTTTGCGCCAGCAGGGCGCGCAGGGGGCTGGAGCTCATGCGCGCATTGTCCGTGCTTTGTGGCCGCTTCAGCCCGCCGAGTTGGCCAGCGGCCGGGCCGCGGTGGCCAGCGAGGGTGCCGACACCTTGGCCATGCTGAACACGCCCATGGCCACGCAAGCCACGGCGCCGGGGATGGCGAAGGCCAGGAAGTTGGCCGTCAGCGGCAGCTCGGCGGCCATCAGCGCGCCGCCCAGCAGCGGGCCGACCACGGCGCCGTTGCGGCCGATGCCCGAGGCCCAGCCCAGGCCGGTGGAGCGGATGGCCATCTCGTAGAAGTGCGCGCCCAGGGCGTACAGCAGGATCTGCGAGCCGATGGTGGTGGCGCCGGCGATGGCGATCAGGGTGTAGAGCACGCCGGTCGGGCTCTTGAAGCCCAGCAGGCTGATGGACACCGCGGCGATGGCGAAGAACACCATCAGCACGCGGGGCAGGTTGAGCTTGTCGCCCAGCCAGCCGCCGCCCACGGCACCGAAGATGGCGCCGAAGTTCAGCACCAGCAGGAAGCTCAGCGAGGAACCCAGGCCATAGCCGGCCTTGGTCATCAGCTTGGGCAGCCACGAGGCCAGCGCATAGACCATCAGCAGGCAGCAGAAGAAGGCCACCCACAGCATCACGGTGCGCAGGGCGCGGCCGTCACGGAAGAGCTGCAGCACCGTAGCGCGAGCGGCCTTGGCCGAGGGCATGCTCAGTTGCTCGTCGGCCTGCAGCGCGAAGCCAGGCTGCACGCGGGCCAGCACCGCAGAGGCTTCTGCGTGGCGGCCTTCGCGCACCATGAAGCCGACCGACTCGGGCAGTTGGCTCATGATGATGGGCAGCAGCAGCAGGGGGATGCCGGCCACGAAGAACACCGACTGCCAGCCATAGGACGGCAGCAGCACCATGCCCAGGCCGGCCGACAGCATGCCGCCCACCGAGTAGCCGCTGAACATGATGGCCACCAGCGTGGAGCGGATCTTCTTGGGGGCGTACTCGCTCATGAGTGCGACCACATTGGGCATCACGCCGCCAATCCCCAAGCCCGCGATGAAGCGGCAGATGCCGAACTCGGTGGGGTTGCTGGCAAAGCCGTTGAGCACGGTGAAGCCGCTGAACAGCACCACGCACATGGTGATGGCCTTCTTGCGCCCGATCTTGTCGGACAGCGGTCCGAAAATCATCGCGCCGGCCATCATGCCGAACAGGGCGTAGCTGCCCAAAGCGCCGGCCTGGATGGGCGTGAGGTTCCACTCCTTCATCAGCACGGGCAGGACCACGCCGTAGATGACGAGGTCGTAACCGTCGAAGATGATGATCAGGGCGCACCAGAACAACACCATCCAGTGGAAGGGGTTGAACTTGGCTTGGTCGATCACCTCGTTGGCGTCGATCGTCTTCAGGGTCGTCATGGGGTCACCTCGGTGCGTCAAAGGGGATGGGCGTGGGGATGGCCGTGGCGAAGACCACTGGGCTGGGTCGGGTGGACTCAGCCCAGGTCGCCGCCACCCACCGGCAGGGTGACGCCGGTGATGTAGGAAGCCTCGGGCGAGGCGAGGAAGAGGATGGCGCCGACCTGTTCGTCGATGGTCCCGTAGCGCTTCATCAGGCTGGACTGCACCGTCTGGTCGACGATCTGCTGGTACCAGGCCTTCTCTGCTTCGCTTTGTTCGGCCGCGTTGCGCGGGATGCGCCGCGGCGGCGCTTCGGTGCCACCGGTGGCGATGGCGTTGACACGCACACCGCGCTCGCCGGTCTCGAAGGCCAGGCAGGCCGTCAGCGCGTTCACGCCGCCCTTGGCCGCGCCATAGGGCACGCGGTTGATGGCGCGCGTGGCGATCGAGGACACGTTGACGATGGCGCCCTGGCCCTGCTCCAGCATGATGGGCAGCGCCGCGTGGCAGCACCACAGTGTGGGGAACAGGGAGCGGCGCACCTCGGCCTCGATCTCGTGCGGCTGGTAGTGCTCGAAGGGCTTGGCCCAGATGGTGCCGCCCACGTTGTTGACCAGCACGTCGAGGCGGCCGAAGCGGCGCACGGCCTCGGCCATCACGCGGGCGCAGTCGGGCTGTTGCTCCATGTCGCCGGTCAGCGTCAACAGGCGCTGGGACAGGTCGGGCACGTCGGTCAGGGCATGCAGCTCTTCGACCAGCGCCGAGCGGTCCACGGCCACCACGAGGGCGCCTTCGCCGAGCAGGCGCTCGACCACGCGGCGGCCGATGCCTTGTGCCGCGCCGGTGACCACGGCCACCTGCTTGTCAAAACGTGGGGTCATGTTGTGCTCATCGTCCGGGGTTCAGGCCGAGGCCGCGAACTTCTCGTAATAGAAGTTCTTGGGCTGGATGCCGCGTTCGCGGATGAAGGTGCTGACGGCTTCGACCATGGGCGGCGGGCCGCACAGGTAGATGTCCACTTCGCCTTCGTTGAGGTGCTGGGGCTCGATGTGCTGCGTCACGTAGCCCTTGTGCGGGTAGGGGCTGTCGGCATTCGCCACGCAGGCGGTGAAGGTGAAGTTGGGGATGCGCTCGGCAAACGCTGCGAGCTTGTCCATGTCCACCAGGTCGCTGTCGTTGGTCACGCCGTAGATCAGGTGCAGCGGGTGGGCGCTGCCTTGCTCGGCGATCTTCTCCAGCATGGCGGTGAAGGGCGCCAGGCCCGTGCCGCCAGCGAGCATCAGCAGCGGGCGCTGGATGTCGCGCAGGTAGAAGCTGCCCAGCGGGCCGGCCAGGGACATGGCGTCACCGGTCTTGGCCAGGCTGGTCAGGAAGGTGCTCATCAGGCCGCCGGGCACGTTGCGGATCAGGAAGGAGACCTTGCCCTCGCGCGGCATCGAGCTGAAGGAGTAGGCGCGCGACTGTTCGCTGCCCGGCACTTTCAGGTTGACGTACTGGCCGGGCAGGAAGGCCAGCTTGTGCAGGGCCTCGCCTTCGATGGTCAGCGAGATGGTGCTGGGCGACAGCTGCTTGACTTCGCTGATGGCGGCTTGATAAGCGCCTTGCTCGGCCTTGCACACGGCAGAGCCCACGGGCACGCGCACCACGCAGTCGCTTTGTGCGCGCATCTGGCAGGTCAGCACGTAGCCTTGCTTCGCTTCGTCCTCGCTCAGGGCGTCTTCGATGTACTCGCCCATGGTGAACTGGCCCGATTCGGCGAAGCACTTGCAGGTGCCGCAGGCGCCGTCGCGGCAGTCCAGGGGGATGTTGACGCCCTGGCGGTAGGCCGCATCGGCCACGGTTTCGCTGGGCTTGGCGTCGATGAAGCGGGTGACGCCGTCTTCGAACTGGAGTGCAATCTGGTGGCTCATGGCGCAGCCCTCACAGGTGGTACACGTCGATGACGTGGTGGATGTAGTCGTTCTTCAGCACGATGTACTTGCGCTTGATGAGCGGCTGGCCGCTGCTCAGGTCGAGCGTGACGTGGGTGGTGCCGAAGTGGCTGTCGGTCGTGTTGTAGCGGTAGCTCAGGGTCTGCCAGTTGTAGCGAACGTGGACCGTTTCACCGTTCACTTGGCCGTCCGGAGGCGACACGATCTCGATGTTGTGCAGGTTGTGGCCGGTGCGGGGTTCGGGCGTGCTGGCCGCCGAGCGCTCGGTCTTGATGCGGAAGACGCGGTCTTCCAGGCCGCCGCGGTTGGGGTAGTAGATCAGCGAGATCTCGCGCTGCGGGTCGCGCGTGAGTTCGCCGTCGTCGTCCCAGGAGGGCATCCAGAACTCGGCCGCGGGGTGGTAGCAGGCGAGCCAGTCGTCCCACTGCTTGTCGTCGAGCAGGCGGGCTTCGCGGAACAGGAAGGCCTGGACTTGTTCAATGTTCATGCTCATGGGGCACCTCAGGCCGGCTGGATGGTGATGACGCGGGACTGCTTTTCGGCATGGACCGCGCGCTGCATGGCTTCCAGCCAGAAGCGGTGCTGCTCGGTGTAGAGGCCTTCGTCTTCGGTCTTCACGCCGCTGAGCTTCGGGTTCAGGTCGATGTCCTTGGCGGCGGCGTCCGGGCCTTCGACCCAGTGCGTGGCGCCGCGGCACATGTCGTTCCATTCCAAGGCGATGCCCTGGTAGCCCTGCTGGCAGGCGCGGAACTCTTCGAGGTCATCGGGCGTGGCCATGCCGGTGGCGTTGAAGAAGTCTTCGTACTGGCGCACGCGGCGGGCGCGGGCCTCGTCGGACTCGCCCTTGGGCGCGATGCAGTAGATGGTGACTTCGGTCTTGTCCACGGCGATGGGGCGCAGCACGCGGATCTGCGAGCCGAACTGGTCCATCACATAGACGTTGGGGTAGAGGCACAGGTTGCGCGAGTGGCCGATCATCCAGTCGGCGCGGGCCTGGCCGAACTTCTCGACCAGTTCGTCGCGGATCTGGAAGGCCGGGCGGTCTTCCGGGTTGCCCCACTTGGTCCACAGCAGCATGTGGCCGTTCTCGAAGGAGTAGAAGCCGCCGCCTTGCTTGGCCCAGCTGCCGGCGTCCATGGCCTTGATCTGGTCACCGGCTTCGGACTGCTTGCGGTGGTTGGTGGTGGCCGCGTAGTTCCAGTGCACCGAGCTGACGTGGTAGCCGTCGGCGCCGTTCTCGGCCTGCAGCTTCCAGTTGCCGTCGAAGGTGTAGGTGGAGGCGCCGCGCAGCACTTCCAGGCCTTGCGGAGACTGGTCCACGATCATGTCGAGGATCTTGGTGGACTCGCCCAGGAACTCGGTCAGGGGCTGCACGTCGGCGTTGAGGCTGCCGAACAGGAAGCCGCGGTAGCTCTCGAAGCGCGCGACCTTCTTGAGGTCGTGGCTGCAGTCCTTGTTGAAGGACTCGGGGTAGCCGGCGTCGCTGCCGTCCTTCACCTTCAGCAGCTTGCCGCTGTTGTTGAAGGTCCAGCCGTGGAAGGTGCAGGTGAAGTTGGCCTTGTTGCCCTTCTTGTGGCGACACAGCGTGGCGCCGCGGTGCGAGCAGGCGTTGATCAGGGCGTTGAGCTCACCCGCCTTGTTGCGCGTGATGACGATGGGCTGGCGGCCGATCTGGGTGGTGAAGTAATCGTTGACGTTCGGGATCTGGCTTTCGTGGGCCAGGTAGATCCAGTTGCCTTCGAAGATGTGCTTCATCTCCAGGTCGAACAACTCGGCGTCCGTGAAGGCAGCGCGGTGGAGTCGGTAGATGTGCTGGTCTTTGTCTTCGACCAGCATGCCGGCCAGGCGCTGTTCGACGCCTTCAAGGGATGCGGAGTTCGTCATGGTCGTCTCTGCTTCAACAAAACGGGTGAGGGGGGAGCGTGCGGTCGTCGGAGATCAGGCGGCGGCGCGGAAGCGGGCGAAGTCCGTGTCGGGGGCTTCGGCCTTCAGGGGCTGCATGTCGAAGTTGAATTCGATCTCGAAGAAGGGCTTGGTGGTTTCCAGGGCCTTCATGGCAGCCGCGTCGCTGTTGGTCTTGACCGGGGGCACCAGGCCTTCGCGGGTGCCGAAGGCGAAGTCGTCCCACAGGTGCGGATCGGTCTCGATGTTGATCTGCGTGGTCAGCTTGCGCTTGCCTTCGGCGTGGGCGAAGAAGTGGATGTGCGCCGGGCGGTGGCCGTGGCGGCCCAGCAGGGTCAGCAGGACGTCGGTGGAGCCGCCGGGAGGCACGCTGTAGCCCACGGGCATGATCGAGCGGAACTTGTAGCGGCCTTGCGCGTCGGTGACGATGGTGCGGCGCAGGTTGAAGGCGCTTTGCGACGGGTCGAAGTAGGAGTAGTTGCCCAGGTGGTTGGCGTGCCACACCTCGACCTTGGCGCCGGCGATGGGCTGGCCCTTCTCGTCACGGACCACGCCGGACATCACCACGATCTCGCCAGGCTGGGTGCCATCGTCCAGGCGGCCTTCGCCTTGCACCACGGGGGCGCCGGTCACGTACAGCGGGCCTTCGATGGTGCGGGGGGTGCCGCCCTTCAGGCCGGCGCGGGCTTCGGCTTCGTCCAGGCGCAGGTCCATGAAGTGCTCCAGGCCGACGCCGGGGACGATCAGGCCGAGTTCGCCGCGCTTGCCGGCTTCACCCAGGTAGTTCAGGCCGGTCCAGAATTCTTCAGGGCTGATGTCCAGGTCTTCCATCGCATACATCAGGTCGGTCAGCAGGCGCTTGACCACCGTTTTCACGCGGGGGTTGCCGGGGCCGGTCACGCCGGTGGTTTCGAAACGGGCGACGAGTGCGTCGATGGCTTGTCTGTCCATGGGATGTCTCCTGAAGGGTGGGGCGGGATGAACCTGGGGTTCGCGGGACGTGGCGTCGGTCAGAGATCGGCGTCGCGGATCGACGAGGGGTGGCGGCACAGCGCCGTCACTTCCATCGCCATGTAGGGATAGAGCGGCAGGCTCATGAGCAGCTGGTGCAGCTCTTCGTTGCTCTCGACGTCGAAGATGCTCACGTTGGCGTACTGGCCGGCGATGCGCCACAGGTGGCGCCACTTGCCGCTGGCCTGCAGCTGCTGGGCGAGTTCACGCTCGGTTTTCTTGAGGGCGTCGGACTGGCTGACCGGCATGTCCACCGGCAGCTTCACGACCATTTCGACTTTGAACAGCATGGGATTTCCTCGGGTGGTGGTGGCGAGGCTCAGCGGTCGCGGCGCAGGCGCGCGAGCTTGGCCTCGTCGATGTCGAGGCCCAGGCCGGGGGTGCGGGGGAGGTGCAGGGCGAAGTCGCGGTAGACCAGCGGCTCGCGCAGGATCTCTTCGGTCAGCAGCAGCGGGCCGAACAGCTCGGTGCCCCAGCTCAGCGAGTCGAAGGTGGCGAAGAGCTGGGCCGAGGCCATGGTGCCCACGGCGCCTTCGAGCATGGTCCCGCCGTACAGCGCGATGCCCGAGGCTTCGGCGATGGCGGCCACCTGGGCGGCACCGCGCAGCCCGCCCGACTGGTTGATCTTCACGGCGAAGATGTCGGCGGCTTGCGTGCTGGCCACGGTGAAGGCGTCCACCGGGCCGTGCAGCGACTCGTCGGCCATGATGGGGATGATGTTGGCCTGGGTCAGGCGGCGCAGGCCGAGCTTGTCGTGCGCGGCGATCGGCTGCTCGACCATGTCGATGCCGGCGTCGGCCAGCATGCGGCAGCCTTCCAGCGCCTCGGTCACCGACCAGGCCTGGTTGGCGTCGATGCGCACGCTGGCGCGGTCACCGACGGCGCGCTGGATGGCGGCCACGTGGGCCACGTCGTCCTTGACCGAGCGCAGGCCGATCTTCAGCTTGAAGATGTTGTGGCGGCGCAGGTCGAGCACGCGCTCGGCTTCGGCGATGTCCTTGGTGGTGTCGCCGCTGGCCAGGGTCCAGGCCACGGGCAGGCTGTCGCGCACGCGGCCACCGAACAGCTCGCTCAGGGGCACGCCCAGGCGCTTGGCCTGGTTGTCGTACAGCGCGGTTTCGATGGCGCACTTGGCGAAGCGGTTGCCCTGGACGTTGCCCTTGACGCGGGCCATGCAGGCGGCTACCTGGGTGGCGTCCTGGCCGACCAGCAGCGGCGCGATGTAGCGGTCGATGTTGGTCTTGATGCTTTCGGGGCTTTCCTCGCCGTAGGCCAGGCCGCCGATGGTGGTGGCTTCGCCCCAGCCGACGACGTCGTCGCTGGTTTGCAGGCGCACCAGCACCAGGGTCTGGCCCATCATCGTCGCCACCGACAGCTTGTGGGGGCGGATGGTCGGCACATCGACCAGCAGGGTTTCGACCGCGAGGATTTGGATGGGGGAGCTCATGTCGCCACTTCATTCGTGAGAAGAATTGGCGGCATCTTAGGAACGGAGCTTGCCTCCTGTCCAAGACAGTTTTAGACTGCCTCCATACCTTGCGAGCATGGTGAGGGTGGGTAAACACGCATGGATCTCCGACACCTCAAGTACTTCGTCGCGGTGGCCGACGAGCAAAACTTCACCCGCGCAGCCGAGAAACTGCACATTTCGCAGCCCCCTTTGAGCCGGCAGATCCAGGACCTGGAGGCCGAACTGGGCCTGGCCTTGTTCGAGCGCGGCTCACGCCCCCTGCGGCTGACCGAAGGCGGGCGCTTCTTTTACGGCCATGCCACGCGCTTGCTGGAGCAGGCTGCGCAGGCGGTGCGCACGACGCGGCGCGTTGCGCTGGTGGAGCGCCGGTTGGTGATCGGTTTCGTTTCGTCCACCATGTACGGCGCCTTGCCACAACTGGTGCGCCTGTTCCGCGCGGCGCGCCCGCAGACCGAGCTGGCGCTGCTGGAGATGTCCACCGTCGAGCAGATCGAGGCCTTGAAAACCGGCCGCATCGACGTGGGCTACGGCCGCATCCGCCTCGACGATCCGGCCATCAAACGCGAGGTGCTGCGCGAAGAACGGCTGGTGGTGGCCATACCGCATGAGCATGAGGCGGCGATCCCGGACAAGGTCATCACGCTGGCCGAAGTCGCCCGCCACGACAACCTGGTCTATCCGCACTCGCCGCGCCCGAGCTATGCGGACCAGGTGCTGTCCTTGTTCCGCGATGCGGGCCTGGAGCCGGCCAACGTCCACGAGGTGCAGGAAATGCAGACCGCCCTGGGCCTGGTGGCCGCCGGCATGGGCCTGTGCGTGGTGCCGGCCAGCGTGCACCGGCTGCGCCCGGACGAGGTGGTGTACCGGCCCCTGGCCGAGCCACAGGCGGTCTCGCCCATCATCATGAGCACGCGGCTGCACGACCAGTCGCCCGACATCTTGCTGCTGCGCAACCTCATCGACGACATCTACCGCGCCCAGGCCGAGGAGCGCCGCCGCACCGAGGAAGCGCAGGCCCTGGCGGGCCGTTGAGGCTTCAGGCCTGTGCACGGGGCCGCCAGATCCAGTGCGCCAGGCTGCCGATCACCACGCCCCAGAAGGCCGAGCCCAGGCCCAGGAAGGCCATGCCCGAGGACGTCACCAGGAAGGTCAGGATGGCGGCTTCGCGGTGCGCGGTGTCCATCACCGCGTTGGTGACGTTGGCCGTGATGGCGCCCAGCAAGGCCAGGCCGGCCAGCACGGCGATGAAGGCCGGTGGCAGGGCCGCGAACAGCCACAGGATGGTGCCCACCATGCTGCCACCCACGATGTAGAACACCCCGTTGGCGATGCCGGCGCTGTAGCGCTTGCCCGGGTCCTCGTGGGCATCACGGCCGGTGCACAGGGCCGCGGTGATGGCCGCCAGCACGATGGTGATGCCGCCGAAGCAGGCCACCACCAGCGAGGCCAGGCTGGTGCCCACCATGATGGGTATGGCCGCCGTGTCATAGCCCGCCGCGCGCAGGATGGCCATGCCCGGCAGGTACTGGCCGCTCAGGCTGACCACCACCAGCGGGATGGCCAGGCTGAGCGTCGAAGCCCATGACCATGCGGGCTGGATGAACACCGGCACCGTCAGCGACAGCGGCATCTGCGACCAGGGGATGGGCGTGCTGAACGGGCCGAAGGCCGCCAGCGCGACGCCGAGCGCCAGCACCATCAGCATGTGGTACCTGGGACGCCAGCGCTTGAAGACGAGGAAGGCCGCGATCATGCACAGCGTGAGCACGGGCAGCGTCTCGACCGCCTTGAAGGCCTTGGCGCCGAACTGGAAGAGGATGCCGGCCATCATGCCGGCGGCCACGCCCTTGGGGATGTGGCGCATCAGCGCATCGAAGCTGCCGCTCAGGCCGATGGCCAGCACGATGGCCCCGGCCGTGATGTAGGCCCCGATGGCTTCGTTCAGCGACAGGTGCGGGAACAGGGTGATGAGCAGGGCCGTGCCGGGTGCCGACCAGGCCGTCACGATCGGGGCCTTGAGCCACCAGCTCAGCGCGATGCCCGACACGCCCGCGCCGATCGAGATGGCCCAGACCCAGGACGCGAGCATCTCGGGCGAGGCGTGCGCCGACTGCGCCGCCTGGAAGTAGATGAGCAAAGGCCCGGCGTAGGAGATGAGCACGGCCAGGAAGCCGGCCGTGATGGCGGAGACAGAGAGGTCGCGTTGCAGCATGGGCACATTGTGGCGACTTCGGCGCGCTTGAAAAATCATGCGGCTGCAGCAACACTGTTCACCTCACACCAACAATCAGAGCGCAAGCCCGTGGACCGATTCGATGCCATGCAGCTCTTCGTTCGCATCGTCGAGCTGGGCAGCTTCACCCGCGCCGCCGAGCAGCTGGGCCTGCAGCGTGCCACCGCCACCCAGGCCATCAAGCAGCTGGAGGCCCGCCTGGGCGTGCGCCTGCTGCAGCGCACGACGCGCCAGGTGAGCGCCACCGCCGAGGGCCTGGCCTACCAGCAGCGCTGCCTGGCCATCCTGGCCGAGGTGGCCGACGCCGACAACGCTTTCTCGCAAAGCGCGCGCCAGCTCAAGGGCACGGTGCGCGTGGACCTCTCGGCCAGCATGTGGCGCCATGTGCTGGCGCCGGCCTTGCCCGCCTTCTGCGAACGCCACCCCCACATCGGCTTCGACCTGAGCGTGAGCGACCGCCAGATCGACCTGGTGCGCGAAGGCGTGGACTGTGTGCTGCGCTCGGGCGTGTTGAAGGACTCGGCCCTGGTGGCGCGCCGCCTGACGCTGCAGGAGCAGGTGACGTGCGCGAGTGCCGCCTACCTGCGCCGCCATGGCACGCCGCTGTCCTTGGATGGGGTGGATGGGCAGGGGGGGCTGGAAGGCCACCGGGCGGTGAACTATGTCTCGGCCTCGACGGGCAAGGCCGTGCCGCTGGAGTTCGAGGTCGGTGGCGAGGTGCAGCTGCGCACGCTGCCGGGCAGCGTCACCGTCAACAATGGCGAGGCCTATGTCGCGGCGGGCGAGGCGGGCTTCGGGCTGATCCAGCTGCCCCGCCACCATGTCACGCGCCAGATGGCGGCAGGCGTGTTGGTGGAGGTGCTGCAGCAGCACCGGCCACCGGCATTGCCGCTGTCGGTGCTCTACCCGCACCGTCGGCATGTGCCGATGCGGGTGCGGGTCTTCATGGACTGGCTGGCCGAGCTGTTCCCGGCCTGATCACGAGATCACGAGATCACGTGATCACTTGAGCGCTTGCAGCCAGGCGTCCACGGTCTGGATGAAGGCCTGCGGCTGCTCCAGCACGCTGAGGTGCGAGGCCTCGGGCAGCACGACCAGCTGCGCGCCCGAGATTTGCCCGGCGATGGCGCGGGTCATGGCCGGTGGCGTGCCCAGGTCCAGCTCGCCTGCGATGACCAAGGCCGGCACCTGGATGCGGTGCAGGCGGTCCAGCGTTTCCACGTCGCGGATGGCTTCGCAGCAGGCGATGTAGCCAGCCGTGTTGCAGCCCAGCACCTTGGCACGCCAATGCGCGACCACCTCGGGTTGCGCGGCGCGGAAGGCGTCGT
>CAIQIL010000550.1 GCA_903871865.1 uncultured Burkholderiales bacterium | reverse complement strand
CTGCCCTGCGCCGGCAGCTTCGATCTGCAAGCCCCGGATGGACAGCCCCTCGCCCGCTGCGGGCAGCAATCGATCGAAAAATCCCAGGTCGGCCTTGAGCAGCTGCGTTTCAGCCTCCAAAGCCCTCACCTGCTCGGCCAGCTTTTGCTGGGTGACCCGCTCGGCCTTGAGCAGGCTGTCCGCCGAATTGGCGATGGACTGGGCTTGGTCACGGTCACGGCGGGCTGCGTCCAGCGCCTGGCGCACTTCGGCCAGCTGGCTGCGCTGCGCGTCGAGGTCGCGCCCAGGCAGACCCGCCAGGCCACGGCCAAACTCGAAAGCCCACAGCGCCAGCGCCCCTGAAAAACCCAGCATGACGGCGACCACCGCCCAGCGCAAAGGCCAAGGCAGGTGGCTGCGCACCGCCATGCGCGGCGAGCTGATGGACAGCCGCCGCCGCAGCAGTCGCCAACGCATCAGGGCAGCACGGGCACGCCGGTCAGGCCCAGGTGCTCATCGAGGCCGCACATCAGGTTCATGCACTGCACGGCCTGGCCGGAAGCGCCCTTGGTGAGGTTGTCTTCGACCACCAGCACCATGACGGTGTCGGGCTGCGGGCGGTGCACCGCGATGCGCACGGTGTTCGACGCGCGCACGCTGCGCGTCTCGGGCGCGCTGCCTGCAGGCAGGACGTCCACGAAGCGCTCGCCGCGGTAGGCATCTTCGAAAATGCTTTGCAGATCGGCAGCCTGGCCTGCGCTGTTGAGGCGCGCGTACAGCGTCGAGTGGATGCCCCGGATGATGGGCAACAGGTGCGGCACGAACAGGCAGTTGACCGTGTCGTCACCGGCGATGGCGCGCAACTGTTGGTTGATCTCGGGGCCGTGGCGGTGACCCTTGACGCCATAGGCCTTGAAGTTGTCGGATGACTCAGGGAACAGCGTGTGGACCTCGGCCTTGCGACCCGCGCCGGACACGCCCGAGGCGCAGTTGGCGATCAGGTGCGTGGGCTCGATCAGCTTGTGCTTGAGCAGGGGCGCAAAGCCCAGTTGCACGGACGTCGGGTAGCAACCCGGGTTGCCGATGAGGCGGGCCTTCTGGATGGCCTCGCGGTTGATTTCGGGCAGGCCATAGACGGCCTCGGCGAGCAGGTCGGGGCAGGTGTGGGCCATGCCATACCACTGCTCGAACACCGCCGTGTCTTTCAAGCGGAAGTCGGCCGCCAGGTCGATGACCTTGACGCCGGCGGCCAGCAGTTCACGGGCCTGCGCCATGGCGACACCGTGGGGCGTGGCGAAGAAGACGACATCGCACGCGTTGAGCTTGGCGTCATCGGGCGTGACAAAGGCCAGATCGACATGACCGCGCAGGCTGGGGTACATGTCGGACACGGGCAGGCCAGCCTCTTTGCGGGACGTGATGGCCTGGATCTGGACCTGTGGGTGCTGCGACAGCAGGCGCAGCAATTCCACCCCGGTGTAGCCGGTGCCACCGACGATGCCAACCTTGATCATCTTTCATCCTTTCAACAAAGAGGCGCCATTGTAGGAACAATGCACCCCACAAAACAGACACCCTGAATGACAAACCCGCCCGGGGCCGAGGCCAGGGGCGGGTTGGGTTGGCAGACCGTGCTGCAACAGTGCAGCACAGCCAGCCAAGGGGTCGATCAGCGCTTGCTGAACTGCTTCCTGCGACGGGCGCCGTGCAGGCCGACATTCTTACGCTCGACTTCACGGGCATCGAGGGTCACGAAACCAGCGCGGCTCAGTTCGGGCTTCAGGGTCGCGTCGTAGTCGATCAGGGCGCGGGTCACACCGTGGCGCACAGCACCGGCTTGACCGGATTCGCCACCACCGTGAACGTTCACCTTGATGTCGAACAGCTCGGCGTTGTTGGTCAGCACCAGGGGCTGCTTGACCACCATGATGGAGGTCTGACGGCCGAAGTACTTTTCAACAGGCTTGCCGTTGACGATGATCTGGCCGGTGCCCTTCTTGATGAAGACGCGGGCGACGGAAGACTTGCGACGGCCGGTGCCGTAGTTCCAGTTACCAATCATGTGGCCGCTCCTCAGATTTCCAGGGGCTTGGGCTGCTGCGCGGTGTGAGGATGCTCACCACCTGCGTAGACCTTCAGCTTCTTGATCATGGCGTAGCCCAGGGGACCCTTGGGCAGCATGCCCTTGACGGCCTTTTCGATGGCGCGGCCAGGGTGCTTGGCTTGCATGTCCTTGAACTTCGTGGCGTAGATGCCGCCGGGGAAGCCCGAGTGACGGTAGTAAATCTTGTCGACGGCTTTGGTGCCGGTGACGCGGATCTTGTCGGCGTTGACGATGACGATGAAATCGCCGGTGTCCACGTGAGGCGTGTAAATGGCCTTGTGCTTGCCGCGCAGACGGAGAGCGACTTCGCTGGCCACTCGTCCGAGCACCTTGTCGGTGGCGTCGATCACAAACCACTCGTGCGTCACTTCGGCCGGCTTGGCGCTGAAGGTCTTCATGGGTGTTTCCTTTTGAGGGAAGTAACACAGTTGACTGCTGCCCTTGGTGCCACTTCTTGGAGAGTTGGTGGCCTCGCAGACGGCTTTCGTGCCAGCACGGGCGCCACCAACACGGCGGACAAGCCCCACATCACCAGCAACTTCTCTGGCCTGCCACGCAGACCAGATCCCGGCAACCGCATCGGGAATCCAGCAGTATATCCCAGCCCGACCCGGGTCTGCAAGGTGCGCTCGGCCAGGGGTCCACATCCGGCGAACGTGAATTAATTGACGCGGCACAAGGCGGGATGCACCCACCGGTTGAAGGGATTCGGGTTTTCCCCTACATTTCAGGGCGTGCACCGGATGACAGGGCGCGTCCTTCATGAAAGGATGGCGCAGCGATCCAGGTGAAGAAAGGGGTCTCACATGACCGCAACCAAAGACCGCACGCCGATCGACCGATTCGGCATGCGCACCCCCGCTGACATGACTGGACAGAACAACGCCAACCCTCGCCCCCGCCCTGCGGAGGGATGGGTGCCCATCCGTGACCTGCATGCGCGCCACCGCCGCCGCATCCTGGACCACCTGCTGGAACTTGACGAGCACGACCGCTACCTGCGCTTCGGCTACCGCGCCACGACCGAGCAGATCCAGCACTACGTCGCCTCCATCGACTTCAAGCGCGACGAAGTCTTCGGCATCTTCGACAGCAAGTTGCACCTGGTGGCCGTGGCCCACCTGGCCGCCATGCCCGGCAAGGGCCCGCACGGAGATGGTTCGTCCCGTGGTCGCGCCATGGAGTTCGGCGTGTCGGTGGTGGAAGCCGGTCGCGGCAAGGGCCTGGGCCTGCGCCTGTTCCAGCACGCCATCACGCACGCCCGCAACCAGCACGCCAGCCACCTGATGATCCACGCGCTCAGCGAGAACGGCCCGATGCTGCGCATTGCGGCCCGCGCTGGCGCCGCCATCGAGCGCGACGGCCCCGAGGCCGAAGCCTGGCTGAAGCTGCCGCCCGACACCGTGGGCTCGCACATCGACAGCTCGCTGCAGTCGATCGGCGCCGAACTGCTCTACCGCGTGCGCTACAACGCCATGCACGTGAGCGACTGGATGCGGATGCTGGTGGCCTCGCCCTGAACCAGGCAGCAATCCACAAAAAAGCCCCGAACGCTTCGCAGCGCCGGGGCTTTTTTCATGGGGGATGCCTGATCAGACGGCGGCCGTCACGAGCAGGGCGTTGACACGGCGCACGTAAGCGGCAGGGTCGTCGAGCTGACCGCCTTCGGCCAGCAGGGCCTGGTCCACCAGGATGTGGGCCAGGTCGTCGAAGTGTTCGCTGGCTTCCAGCTTCTTGACGAGGCTGTGCGCGGGGTTGAGTTCCAGCACGGGCTTGACTTCAGGGGCCTCCTGGCCAGCTTGCTTGAGCAGGCGCGCCAGGTGGCCGCTGATCTCGCCATCCTCGGACACCAGGCAGGCGGGCGAGTCCACCAGGCGGGTGGTGACGCGCACGTCCTTCACGCGCTCGGCCAGCGCGGCCTTGAGGCGCTCCAGCAGGGGCTTGAGG
>CAIQIL010000549.1 GCA_903871865.1 uncultured Burkholderiales bacterium | reverse complement strand
GGCACCGGCACCCTGGCCGATGTGCGCCAGCGCTTCGGCGCCGACACCCAGATCGCCATCATCGCGGCCCCGGGTGAGGACGGCTCGCTGGAAGCCTTCGTGGACCCGGCCCAGGCGGGCTTCATCGCCGGCAAGCTGGTCGTCACGGCAGCGCTGCCTGCGTCCACATCGGCCACGCTGCGCAGCCTGCGCGAACGTGCGCTGAAATCCGAGTTCATGGAAAGCACGACGCGCAAGTACACGCTGCGCCCTGAGGACGAGGCCCTGGCGCTGCAGGCCCGCATCGTCGCCCTGAACTTCATCCCGCAGGCCAGCCTGGACGCCGACATCATCCTGGCGCGCTTCGGCAAGCCAGCAACACGCGTGCGCAGCAACGAACGCCAGGAGCACTTCCTCTACCCCGACAAGGGCTTGGACGTCATCCTCGACAGCGAGGGCAAGGAACTGCTGCAGTACGTCGCACCGCGCGACTTCGAGCGCCTGCGCGCGCCATTGCAGGCATTGCAAGCGGCACAGGCCACGTCAGCGGCTTCAGCGCCTTCAGAGCCTCAGGCGACGCGCTGACCCGGGCGCTGGCCCGAGGCCTGGGCACCCGCCAGGATCTGCGCGATCTCGGCGTCTTTCGCCTGCCACAGGCCATTGATCCAGGCCTGCACCTTCGAGCGGTCGGCCGGGCGGCCCTCGGCGTTCACCAGCAGGTGCTGGGGGATGGGCTGCTGGCGCACCGTCACCACGATGTCCTCGATGCGGCCGGTCAACAGGTCCGTGAAGGTGGGCACGCCTTTGGGGTACACGATGGTCACGTCCACCAGACAATCGAACAGGTCGCCCATGGTCTCCAGCGCCATGCCCACGCCGCCGGTCTTGGGCTTGAGCAGGTGGGTGTAGGGCGAGTTCTGCTGGTCGTGCTTGTGCTGCGTGAAGCGCGTGCCTTCCATGAAGCTGATCACCGAGGTCGGGATGACCTTGAACTTCTCGCAGGCCTTGCGCGCGGTCTCCAGGTCCTTCTGGGCCGAGGCGCCGCCGCGGCGCTTCATGAATGGGAAGTCCAGCGCCCACCAGGCCAGGCCGATGACGGGCACGTAGATCAGTTCCTGCTTGATGAAGAACTTCAGGAAGGGGATGCGGCCGCGGAACACCTTCTGCAGCACCAGGATGTCCACCCAGCTCTGGTGGTTGCTGCTGACCAGGTACCAGCCACGCGGGCTGAAGCCCTCCATGCCCGACACCTGCCAGCGGGTGTGGCCCACCGCCGCCATCCACACGCCATTGACGGCGATCCAGAAGCTGGCCAGCCCGTTGAGCACGGCATCGGTCACGCGGCGCACCGCCTGGAAGGGCAGCACCAGCTTGAGCAGGGCGAACGGGATCATCAACGAGAAGATGAGCACCGTGTTGACGGCCAGCACGACGCTGGCCACCGAGGCTTTGACGAACGACACCAGGGAGCTGAACATGGGAGAGCCGGGCCGCCAAGGGCCCTCTGAGAACCAGGATGTCGCGGATTATGCGATGCAACTGCACAGGTGTGCAGCAATTCGCCCGCCTCATCAAAATGACACATTGCCCGGGCACCATGCCCGTTTTGATCAAGATGCCATCAGACCGCCATGAACCCGCCGCACAACCCGCTGGACGCTGACACCCTGCGCCGCCTGCAGGAAGACGTCATCGACAGCTACGACGAAGAGCTGGAGCTGGAGGTCGATGACCGCATCCTCGACGGCCCGGCCGGCCTCAGCGACGAAGCCCGCGAGTCCCGCCGCGTCTATTTCCGCGAACTGTTCCGCCTGCAAGGCGAGCTGGTCAAGCTGCAGGACTGGGTCGTGCACACCGGCGAGCGCGTGGTCGTGCTCTTCGAAGGCCGCGATGCCGCGGGCAAGGGCGGTGCGATCAAGCGCATCACCCAGCGCCTGAACCCGCGCGTCTGCCGCGTGGCCGCCCTGCCCGCGCCCAACGACCGCGAAAAAACCCAGTGGTATTTCCAGCGCTTCGTCAGCCACCTGCCGGCGGCCGGCGAGATCGTGCTGTTCGACCGCAGCTGGTACAACCGCGCTGGCGTCGAGCGCGTCATGGGCTTTTGCTCCGACGAAGACCTCGAAGAGTTCTTCCGCTCCGTGCCCGAGTTCGAGAAGATGCTGGTGCGCAGCGGCATCCGCGTCATCAAGTACTGGTTCTCCATCTCCGACGAAGAGCAAAGTGCGCGCTTCC
>CAIQIL010000548.1 GCA_903871865.1 uncultured Burkholderiales bacterium | reverse complement strand
CAGGGCCACACGCACCGGGCGAACCGTGGAGGAGGAAAGAGCAGGCATCGACATCAATTGTTTCGCTTCGCAGCACGCCAACGGGCCAGCAAGCCATCACGCAGCCCGGTGGGCAAAACCAGGAAGGCCAGGCCCATCAGGTCTTTGCGGGTGGCCTGGTGCCAGCGCATCGCACACAGCCACTCTCTCAGGCTGGCGCGGCGCCCGCCCAACTCCATCAGCATGACAGCCCGCATGCGGTGCCAGTCAGCCAGGTGCAGGCGCAGGCTTGGCCGCTGCGGATGGGCGCGGACCAGGTCCCCCAGGGCGGCGGCGACCACGTCAGGCGACTGTGGCCGGCGGATGGCCGCTTTGCTCAGGCCCACCTGCACCGGTGGCTCGACATAGCAGGCCGTGCGCTCGGCAGACAGGGCCACCGGCCCCGCGCAGGCCATGCGAGCCCACATGAGCAGGTCTTCGCCTGCCGTCACGCCCTGCATGAACCCACCGACGGCCAAGGCCACATCCCGGCGCAACATCACCGAGGAGCTGTTGAAGGGCAGGTGGTGATCGTGGGCCTCCTGGAAGTAGTCATCGATGACGCTCAGGCCATCGGGCGCGCTCAGGCGCTGCGCTGACAAGGCCGGATCGTAGATCCGACCACCCGCACCGATGTAGCTGCACGCACCGCCGCACAAAACCACGCCAGGGAAGCGTTCCCGCAACTGGTGAAGGCGAGCCAGGTGTGTCGGCCGCCAATGGTCATCTGCATCCAGCAAGGCCACCCACTCCCCACGGGCCGCCCGCAAGCCAGCATTGCGTGCGGCAGCCACACCGCCGTTGGCTTGGCGCACGCAACGGATGCGCGGGTCGTTCAGGGCTTCGACCAGACCCGCGCCTTCGTCGGTGGAGCCGTCATCCACCACCACCAGTTCCCAATCGGTGAAGGTCTGGGCGCGCACAGAGGCCACCGCCGTGAGGATGGTCGCGGCTTTGTTGTACAGCGGGATCACCACGGAAATCAGGTTCATGCCAGCCCCTTGCGCGCCGCTTCCCGGCGCAGGAACCACAGGCTCAACCCGCCCGCCAGCGTCACCGACAGCATCAGGCCCCACTGCACGGCAGCGAGGCTGTCACCCACGAAGACCAGGGTGCAAGCCATCTGCGCCAGCAAGCCGACGAAGGCAAACAGCATCAGCTGCCATTGCTTCTGCCAGGTGATGAGCGCGCGCTCCAGCACACCGTGGGCAGACGATACCAGCGCGGCCCCCACGCTCACCAGCATCAGCTCGAACAAGCCCATGCCTTGCATGCGGTAACCCTGCTCGATCCAGCGCCAAGCCAGCAAGACCCCCCCACCCAGCACCGCCGTGACCAGCACATTGCGGCCCATCAGGCGCCAAAGGGTGGCCCACAGGGTGCGGTGGCTGTCGGTGCGCAAACGCTGCTGCGCCAACTCGCGCAGCACCACACCGCCCCAGCTGGTGGCGGGCATCAGCACCAGCGTGGTCCACTGCGTGGCCACCGCCAGCAATGCCACCGCGGACGCCCCCTGGTACCGCTGCACCAGGTAGATCGAACAGAACCAGCTGCCCACCCCTGCGGCCACCAAGGAAATCGCGTTGGGCACCCCCGCCTTGACCTGGGTCGACAGGACCTGCCATGGCCGCTCGCATTCGTTGTGGAGGTCGCCCTCTGCGGCCTGCCAATGCCGCTTCAACCAACGTGCAGCCAACCCAAGCTGCAAGGCCACCGGCAACAGCGCGCTGAGCACCAACATGCCCAAGGCGCCCTGCAGGCCAAACACGTAGACGCTAGGCAAAGACAGGGGCATGAGCACGGCCGACTGGAGCGCGGTCTGGCGTGCAGCCGGCAACTGCGCTCCCAGCCCATTGAGCAAGCCCGTGAGGGCGAAACCGAGCACCTGCCCGGCCACGCTGCACACACCCGCGAGCATCAACCAAGGCAGCACCCTGCCCGCGCCATCCACCGGTGCACCCCCCAGCTGACCGTGCATCCACCAGAACAACGCGGCCAGCACAGGCATCCATGCCAGCCCCATCCAGGTGCTGGCCCGCACCAGGCGCCGCGCCCAAGCGGCCGAGGGGGCTGCTGTGGCAGCCAAGGTGCCGCCATTGAACAAGACCTGCGCCAAGGGCGTGGCCACGACCGCAGCCGTCACCACCGTGGCGACATACAGTGCCAGCGCCTCGGGCCCCGCAAAGCGGGCCAGCGAGAAGCTCGCGATGAAGCCCGCCCCACGCGTGCACAAAGCGCCCACGAAGGCCCAGGCGCGCGTCGACTGCCACAGGACAGCCACACGCTCTTTCCACCGCACTGCGCCAGACCCACCTGAGCTCTGCAAAACGTCCCCTCTTGAGCTCAGTTGCGCGCAGCGGCGCACCCGATCATCGGCATCGGCCCCAGCAACCAGGCCCCCGTGGGGTCCCGCTCTGCCGGACGCCCCGACACATCGCGCACCAGCTCAGCTTGCTCGAACAACGCAGGCGAGACCTTGACCGGTGCGCCAGAGGTCCAGGCCACCACGCACTGGCGCCCATCCTTGCGCCACTGCACGCGGGTCACCGGGCCAGGGCCGGACGGCAGCGGGCGCAGCGAAGCCCCGCGCATCCAGCGCGCCAGGTCCTCGTACAGGTTGCCCAGGCGGGTGTTGGTGCGGAAATCAGACTGCACCATGCCAACGCCCCCCACTTCTTGTTGCGCACCTTCCCAGGTGTAGAAAGTGAAGTTGGCCATGCCCATGGCCGCGTGCAAGAGCGCCGCCTGCAGCACCGTCTCGTCGTGGGTTTTCTCGCAGAAGATCTGGGTGGCCGGGTCCGGATCGCCACCGCACGCGGTGTTGGACTCGGTGTTCCAGATCGGCAGGTTCAGGCCATGTGAGCGCAACATCTCTCGCACATTGCGCAGGCGCGACAAGGCTTGCCCAGCGCCGAAACCCAGGTAGGCGTGGACGCTGACGCCATCGATGTACTTGCCACCGCCGGCCACCAGGAAGTTGTTGAGGAAATACAGCCCATTGGTGGTCACATTGGGCCCGATGATGCTGCTGCGCGGGTCCACCTTCTTGGTCTCTTCGGCAGCGATGCGCACCAGCTCGGCCATCTGCTGGGGCATGCCCAGCCAATGCATGGGCACATCGGCCTCGTTCCAGACCTCCCAGATGCTGATGCGGCCGCCCTCGAAACGCTTGGCCACCTCGCGCACATGCTTGCGCCAGAGCTCCAGGTCGGCCGGCGGCATGCAGGTGCGCTCGCCATAGCCCGAGGTGGCACACGCTCCGTTGTCGCCCGCAGCCGCTGCCCAGGACGGCGTCATGCCGAGCGTCATCAACATGGCCGTGTCGCGGCTGTAGCGGCGCACATGGCCTGAGAAGTACTCCAGCCGCTGCCCATTCGGGTTGCTGCGCCATTCGATGCGGCCATCGCGCGGCTGCAGGTCGTGCCAGGTCGTGCCCGAATCCCACAGGCGCACCACGTCCGGCTGAAAGCTGGGCCAGCCGTTGTGCCTTCCCAGCTTGTTGAGGTGGATGCCGAAGAAGTGCTCGGGCACCGGGTGCCAGTTGTCATCGGCCCCCACGCCATCGGGATGGATCTCGCGCAACTCAGGTTTGCCCAGGCAAATGGCCGTGCCATCCTGGCGCAAGGCAATGCGCACCGAACCCACTTTGGGCACGTCATACACACCGCGAAGCACCACGGTCTGCCACTGCGGCTTGGCCCACACCGTCTTGACCGAACTGGTCTCGTAGTAGGGAGAGTCGCGCCGGAAGAAAACGTCCACGCCCCCCTCCCCGCGCAGCAGCTTCACCGGCAACTGGAGCTCGTAGGCTTTGCCCGGCGACAGCACCGAAGGGATGATGAGCTCGGCGGCGCCGCCACCCGACCGTGTCTTGGAGAACACGAAGCCCGTCGAGGCGCTTGGCGACCAGCCCGAACACTCGGCAGAAGGCGACGCGTCAGCCACAGGATCGGGCTTGCCCCAGGCCTGCAGCACCCAGGGCCTGTCTGGCAAGGACACCGCCCCAGCCACATCAACCGCTCCCATGCACAAGGCGCAGGACAGCGTCAGGAAACTACGCCACCACGGTTGCAGCATCTGCCCGCTCGCTTTCTCGCTGCACGCGCATGAGGGTGAACAAGAGGAAGGTCAGGAAGAAGTAGATGAGCGTGTTGTCCGTGAAGAACAGGATGTTCTGGAACAGGAAAGCCACCCGCAGCGAGTAATGCCGCGATGTGTACATCACCCAAATCATCACCGCTGTGACGATGTAACCCACTTCGTAGGACAGCTTGAGCAGGTCCGAATGCAAGTTGATTTTTTCGTAGGTCCCCACACCTGCTTCGGCGATGGTGTACACCCCGCCCATGCCATGCCCGATGAAGGCATGGAAGGGCGACTCCAGCAAGTCACGCACCACAAAGCGATGGATGGACTGTCGCCCCTGACCCAGCTCATTGGGGCTTTGCCCAGTGAGTTGCAAGATCACGTAGTCCAGGGCACCGGTCGAATACGCCATGTCGGCGATCAGCACCAGCGCGTTGAGCGCCAGCATCACCGGGGGGTTGAGCAACCACTTGCCTCGCTTGGGGCCCACCAAGGCCATCACGCCAGCCCCAAGCGCTGCCAGCACCGCAATGCGCTTGAGCGACAGCACGGTCATGGCCAGGCTGAGGAAAGCCAAGAGGTAGCGGCGCTGCAGCACCGCGAAGGGCACCAACAGACCAAAGACGAAACTGAAGTTGCCCTCGAACGAGGACTCCGACTTCAAGATGTTGAATTGCAGGCTGCCACGGAAGTTGCCCAAGGCACCAAACTGAATGACGAAGCACGCCAGCAGGGCCAGGAAAACCGTCCAAAGCTTGACGTGTGGCAGCCTGGACAGGAAGGCCACGGACACGCCCGCAAAGATGAAAAAGAGGTCTTTCCAGCCATCGGTGTTGGCCAGCGGCCCGAGGGCCAACCCCGCCACCAAAACGACCAGGAACGGCTTGGTTTCATCGCCCAACAAGAGGGTCTGGTCGGCCACGCAGCTCAGCAAAACCAGCATCGGCACGCCGTACGCGAGGTAGCGCAGCGGTGCGATCGTCAGACACGCCATGGTCAGCGCAAACGAAGCCCAGAAAATGAAGGTCCTGATCTCCAGCTTGTTCTTGTGAAACGCAGGCCCACGGAGATAAGCCGCAGGCACTTCGTGGTACTGACGCTTCATGACGAACCGCTCCGTGTCACGAATCACTCGTGGTAGTCATACGCCTGGAACCCTGCTTGCTTGACCAGGTTGTCGCGCTTGGCCGAGGTGTAGTCGCTGATGACCATCTCCTTGACCAGCTCGGCCAGCGTCGTCTTGGGCGTCCAGCCCAGCTTGGCCTTGGCCTTGCTCGGGTCACCCAGCAAGGTTTCCACCTCGGTCGGGCGGTAGTAGCGCGGGTCCACCTTGACGATCACATCGCCCACCTGGCACTTGGCCAGGATCTCGGCCTCGCCCTGGGCGTTGGTGACCGGCTCGATCTTGGTGACGCGGCCCACTTCGGCCTCGCCTTCGCCCTCGAAGCTCACCGTCACGCCCAGCTCTTTGGCTGCGAACTCCACGAACTGGCGCACGCTGTACTGCACGCCGGTGGCGATCACGAAGTCATCGGCCTGGTCTTGCTGCAGCATCAGCCACTGCATTTCCACGTAGTCGCGGGCGTGGCCCCAGTCGCGCAGCGCGCTCATGTTGCCCAGGTACAGGCAGTCCTGCAGGCCCAGCGCGATGCGGCTGATGGCGCGGGTGATCTTGCGGGTGACGAAGGTCTCGCCGCGCACCGGGCTCTCGTGGTTGAACAAGATGCCGTTGCAGGCGTACATGCCGTAGGCCTCGCGGTAGTTCACCGTGATCCAGTAGGCGTACATCTTGGCCACCGCGTAGGGGCTGCGCGGGTAGAAGGGGGTGGTTTCCTTCTGGGGGATTTCTTGCACCAGGCCGTAGAGCTCGGAGGTCGAGGCTTGGTAAAAGCGCGTCTTCTTCTCCAGGCCCAGGATGCGGATGGCTTCCAGCAGGCGCAGCGCGCCCAGGCCGTCGGCGTTGGCGGTGTACTCGGGCTCCTCGAAGCTCACGCCCACGTGGGACTGGGCTGCCAGGTTGTAGATCTCGTCGGGCTGGACCTTCTGGACGATGCGCACCAGGGAGGTGGAGTCGGTCAGGTCGCCGTAGTGCAGCACGAAGTTGCGGTTGTCAACGTGCGGGTCCTGGTAGAGGTGGTCGATGCGGTCGGTGTTGAACAGCGACGAGCGGCGCTTGATGCCATGCACTTCGTAGCCCTTGCCCAGCAGGAACTCCGCCAGGTAAGCGCCATCCTGCCCCGTCACGCCCGTGATCAGGGCCACTTT
>CAIQIL010000547.1 GCA_903871865.1 uncultured Burkholderiales bacterium | reverse complement strand
GATGCCAGCGGCGCGCAAGCCCAGGCCGGCGTCGTGCCATCCGCCAACGGCAAGTGAACTGACAAACGACAAACCACAAGCGACAAGCATCAGGAGGACATCACCGTGCTGGACCACATGACTTTCCGCGTGACCGACATCGGCCGTGCCAAGGCGTTTTACAGCGCAGCGCTGGCGCCACTGGGCTACAGCCTGAGCTTCGAAGGCAACTTCGGCGGCAACATCCTGGGCTTCGCCTACCCCGACCCGGCCGAGCCCGACGGCAAGAAGGCCGATGTGTGGTTCATCGATGGCCCGTCGCCTCACGGCGGCCCGGCAGCCACCTCGGGTTGTCACCTCGCGTGGCGTGCGCAAAGCCGCGCGCAGGTGGACGCTTTCCACGCGGCCGCCCTGGCCGCTGGCGGCAAGGACAACGGCGCCCCGGGGCTGAGGCCTGAGTACCACGCCCATTACTACGGCGCCTTCGTGATCGACCCGGAAGGCAACAACATCGAAGCCGTGTGCCACCTGCCGCCGCAGGACGGGCGCGCAGGCTGAGCCGCGAATCGCGCTACATTGGGCCCCATTCAAAGGAGACCCCATGCCCAAAGGCGAACAGCGCAGCAACAAGATGTCGAAGAAGCCCAAGAAGGACAGCGGCTCCTCCAAAGACACATCGAACTCATCCCCCTCCGACCGCCCCGTCGCCCCGATGACGGCGGTCCAGCCCAAGGGCAAGCTGAAGAACAAGTGATGGCCCGGGCCACCCAGGTCTGCGATGCGCAGCGGTGATGCGTGGCGTTGATCCCCCCACCAGGAGCTGACCATGTCCACACACGCTGTCCATTTCCACCGGGTCCTGCGGGCCACGCCCGAGCGCGTTTTCCGCGCCTTCGTCGATGCCGACGCCTGGGCCAAGTGGTTGCCGCCACACGGCTTCACCGCCAAGGTGCACCTGCTGGAGCCCCAGGTGGGCGGCAAGTACCGCATGTCGTTCACCAACCTCACCACGGGGCACAGCCACGCCTTTGGCGGCGAGTACCTGGAACTCATCCCAGGGCAGAAGCTGCGCTACACGGCGGTGTTCGAGGATCCGAACCTGCCGGGCACCATGCAGACCACGGTCACGCTCACGCCCGTCTCGTGCGGGGTGGCGCTGGACATCGTGCAGGAAGGCATCCCGAGCGTCATCCCGGCCGAGGCGTGTCAGCTGGGTTGGCAAGAGTCTTTGCAACTGCTGACCTTGCTGGTCGAGCCGGAGATCCAGGGCTGAGCCTGGTGCCAGTGGGGCACAGGGCGATGGACACGAGGGACGGACCATGCCATGTCATGTCCCATTCATGACCCTTTGTTAAAAACTGTGCATTGACGGACGCACACCGCTGCGCCCGTCGTGCCTGGTGGTCAAGCGCAATGCCAAGGGGGCGTGCGCGTACCGGGATCCTCAACCGGTATGTGATCCATGAAGTCTTTCGCGCCCCGAGCAGGCTGGCCTGCTTCGCTGTTGGCTGGTGTTGTCGTTGCCGGTGCAGCGACGCTGTGTGGTGTGGCCTGGGCCGCTGGCACTGATGCTGGTGCTGGTGTCAACGGCCCCTCGGACGCCAGTGCGTCGCAAGCCCGTTCCCCCCGTTCCCGTTTGCTCGGTGCCATCGACGACAACGACCGCGTCACGCTGAGTGGCAACCGCCACCCGCGCCTGAACCGGGCCGAAGACCGGGGCCGTGCCGACGACGCGATGGTCGTGCGCCGCATGATCCTGACGCTGTCGCCCGATGCCGAGCAGCAGCGCGCCCTGGAGGCCTTCATGGCCTCGCGCCGCGACCCGACTTCGCCTTTTTACGGCCAGTGGCTGACCCCGGCCGAGTACGAGCGGCAGTTCGGTGTGTCGGATGCCGACCTGGCCAAGGTCACGCAGTGGCTGCAGTCGCAAGGTTTCACGGTCGATGAGGTGCCGCAAGGCCGCCGCAGCATCGTCTTCAGCGGCGCGGTGCAGCACATCCGCAAGGCCTTCCGCACCGACATGCGCCAGTTCCGTGTCGATGGCAAGGACCACATCGCCAACGCCGCCGATCCGAGCATCCCTGACGCGCTGTCGGCGGTGGTCTCGGGCGTGGTCTCGCTGCACGATTTCCGCAGCCGCCCCATGCACGCCAACGTGCGGCCGGCCCCGAATTTCACCGACAGCAGCGGTGGCCACGCCATGGCCGCGGCGGACTTCGCCACGATCTACAACACCAAGGCGCTGGTGGCGCAAGGCATCGACGGCACGGGCGTGTCCATCGCGGTGCTGGGCCGCACCAACGTCGTCGTGGGCGACATGACGACCTTCCGCAGCGCCATGGGCCTGCCGGCCAACCCGCCGCAAATCATCCTCAACGGCGTCGACCCCGGCCGCCAGACGGGCGACGAGGGCGAGTCCGACCTGGACCTGCAATGGGCCGGTGCCGTGGCCCCGGGCGCGACCATCAAGTTCGTGACCTCGGCCTCCACCGCATCGACCGACGGCATCGACCTGTCGGCGCAGTACGCGGTCAGCAACAACGTGGCCGACATCGTCACGCTGAGCTATGGTCTGTGCGAGGCCGACCTCGGCACCTCGGCCACCAACTTCTACAACGGCCTGTGGCAGCAGGCGGCGGCGCAGGGCATGTCGGTGTTCGTGTCTTCGGGCGACAGCGGCGCGGCCGATTGCGACGCCAGCGATGCGGCCACCGCCACGCGCGGCCGCGCCGTCAACGGCCTGTGCACCTCGCCGTCGGCGACCTGCGTGGGCGGCACCCAGTTCGACGACACGGCCAACCCCTCGCAGTACTGGTCGGCCACGAACGCGGCCAACCTGGGTTCGGCGCTGTCCTACATCCCCGAGAAGGTCTGGAACGAAAGCGGCAGCGTCAGCGGGGGCTCGGCTTTGTGGTCCAGCGGCGGCGGTGCCAGCACGGTGTTCACCCAGCCCTCTTGGCAGACCGGTGTGGGCGTGCCCAACAACGGCCGCCGCAATGTGCCTGACGTGTCGCTGGCGGCAGCTTCGCACGATGGCTACCTCGTCTATTCCAGCGACAACACCACCAGCACCCGCACCCGCTATGTGTTCGGTGGCACCTCGGCCGCGGCGCCCTCGTTCGCCGGCCTGATGGCCCTGGTCAACCACAAGGCCGGTGCGCGCCAGGGCAATGCCAACCCGCGCTTCTACCAACTGGCGGCCTTGCAGGCCAACGGTGGCCCGGGCTACTTCCACGCCGTCCAGGGTGGCAACAACAGCGTGCCCGGCGTCACCGGTTTCACGGCCACCCCGGGGGCGGTCACGCCCACCTACAACCAGGCCACGGGCCTGGGCTCGGTCGATGGCAGCGTGCTGGTCAACCAGTGGGCAGCGACCTTGGCGGCCAGCACGACCAGCCTGGCGGCCAACCCGGCGGCGGGCGCCTACCACCAGAGCGTGACCTTCACGGCCACCGTGGCCGGCGGCGGCACGGCGGCACCCACGGGCACCGTGCAGTTCAAGGACGGCAGCGCCAACCTGGGCAGTGCCGTGACCGTGAGCGGCGGCGTGGCCAGCCTGACCACGGCGGCCCTAGCGCCCGGCAACCACAGCATCTCGGCGGTGTACTCGGGCGACGGCAGCAACGCGGCCAGCGCCTCCACCAGCCTCAGCTACGACGTGGCCCAGGTGGCTTCGACCGTCAGCGTGAGCAGCTCGGTCAGCAGCACGCTGCCGGGCCAGGGCGTGACCTTCACCGCCTCGCTCACCGGCAAGTCGGTCAGCGGCAGCCTGCAGTTCAAGGACGGCAACACCGTGCTGGCCACCGTGCCGCTGGTGTCCTGCCCAACCACCTTCAGCACCTCGGCGCTGGGCGTGGGCGTGCACCAGATCACCGTGGTGTATTCGGGCGACGTCAACAACGCCCCCAGCACCTCGGCGGCCCTGACACACACCGTCGCGGCACCGCCTGCCGTCACGACCTCGGCCCTGAGCGCCTCGGCCAGCAGCGTGGTGGCAGGCCAGGTGCTGAGCCTGAACGTGACGGTCTTGGGCGATGGCATCAACCTGCCCACCGGCACGGTGCAGTTCATGGACGGCGGCGTGGCGTTCGGCAGCCCGGTGGCCCTGAGCGGCGGCGTGGCCAGCCTCTCGACCAACGCCTTGACCGTGGGCAACCACAGCCTCACGGCGGTGTACAGCGGTGACGCGGCCAACGCGGCCAGCACCTCGGCGGCCATCGCCGTGACCGTGGCGCAGGCCAACACCACCGTCGCACTGGCGGGGCAGGGCAGCTCCACCCAGGGCCAGGGCGTGAGCTTCACCGCCACCATCGACGGCCTGTCGCCCACCGGCGTGGTGACCTTCATGGACGGCACGGCCACGCTGGGCGTGGTCAGTGTCAGCGCCGGCAAGGCCACCTTCACGACCGCTGCGCTGTCGGCGGGCACGCACAGCATCACCGCCGTCTATTCGGGTGACACCAACAACCGCAGCAGCGTTTCGGCCACCTTCGCCCACACCGTGACGGCTGCGAGCACGGCCTCCGATGGCGATGTGCCGACCTTGCCCGAGTGGGCCTTCCTGCTGACGGCCCTGCTGCTGTTGGCGGGCGTGGCGCGCCGTGGCCGCGCTTGATGCCAAGGCCCTTGCCATGACCATTGCCTTGCCTGTTGATCTGCCTGTCGCCCTGCCCGTCGTTTCGACCGAGATGTCCATGACCTCCTTCCCCCTCTCTCGCCTGCGCTGCGCCACCCTGGCCGTGGCCGCCTGGATGGCCGTGCTGTCCCCGGTCGAAGCCGCCGTGCTGGCCGGCTGGGATGTCCACAGCCTGGTGGGCGGCACCAACGCCTTCGGTGCCTCGCCGCTGGCGGCCACCACGACCTCGCCCAACCTGACAGTGGGTGGCCTGACCCGCGGCAGCGGCGTGGGCACCACCGGCACGGCCGCTGCGCGTGGCTGGGGCGGCACGGACTGGGCCACGGCCTCGGCCGCGGCCGCCGTCACCGCGGGCGATGTGTTCACCTTCACGGTGGCGGCCAGCGCGGGCTACAAGGTGTCCATCAGCGGCATCAGCCGCTTCGACTACCGCCGCTCCAGCACCGGCCCCACCAGCGGCGTGCTGCAGTACCAGATCGGCGGCGCGGCCTTTGTCGATGCGGCCGCGTTGAGCTTCAGCAGCACGGCCTCGGCGGGCGCCTCGGTGGCGGCCATCGACCTGAGCGGCGTGGCCGCGCTGCAGAACGTGCCGGCGGGCACCACGGTCACTTTCCGCGTCGTGAACTACGCCGCTTCGGGCGCGGGCGGCACCTGGTACCTCTACGACGTGGCCAACACCACGGCGTCTGACCTGGAGGTCTCGGGCACGGTCTCGGCCGCCGGTCCGGCGGTCAATGGCAGCTGCGGGACGGCCCAGGGCCTGACCTTCCCCCGCGCGCCGGCGGTGGGCTTGTGCACCGATGGCAGCACGCCCTCGGTGACGGACGGTGGCAATGCGTGGAACTGGAGCTGCCCAGGCAGCAACGGTGGCCAGGCCGCGGCTTGCACGGCGGTCAACTCGTCGGCCACAGGCTGTTGAGCGATCAGGGCTGCGCTTCGCTCAGGCGCGCCAACAGGCCGCGCAGCACGGTGTGCTCTTCGGGCGTGAGCGCCTGCGCCATGCGGGCATCGTGCGCTTGCACGGCCGCGCTGATGGTGATCAAGTCCGCCTCGCCCTTGGCCGTCAGGGCCAGGCCGAAAGCGCGGCGGTCGCCAGGCATGGGCAGGCGCTGGATGTAGCCCAGCGCTTCGATGGCATCCACCAGGCTCACCGAGCCCGAGCGTGCGATGCCCATGATGCGCGCCAGCTGCGTCAGCTTGAGCCCCGGGTTGCGCGAGACGATGACCATGGCCGAGAAGCGCGGCGGCGTGATGCCCCAGTGCGCCAGCGAGGGGATGAAATCTTCGTAGAGGCGGATCTGGGCGCGGCGCACCGCGTAGCCCAAGAGCGAATCCAGGATGCCGTAGTCGATGCCCGGGACTTTGGCGACGAACGGGACAGGGTCATGCATGGGCAAAACAGCGGGTGAGGGCAGGGCAAAGGGCCATGGCGACAGTCTAGGCAGTGCGGCGCCTGGCGACCATCCCCAAGAGCTTGTCGCATGGGCAAAGCGCCATGAAAAAAGCCGCCCCGAGGGACGGCTTCGATGCACTGAACGCAACGTGTGGCACGGCGACCATGTGGCGCAGCGATGCGCCTCAGTAGGCAGCCTGAAAGAGCGCAGCGCCGGCCTGCATGGGGTTGCCGGTCTCTTCATAGGTTTTGACCCACACCGGGTAGCTGTGGATGGCCTTGTGCTCCCAGGGATGGAAGCCGGGCTTGTAGTAGGCCAGCAGGTTGGCGGTGTTGCGCGCGAAGATGCCACCGCGGCCGTACAGCCACCAGGCGCCCTTGAGCGACATCACCATGCGTTGGCGCCAGCTGAAGCCATCGCCCTTGAGCAGGCGGTTGGTCAGGCGCATGCTGTCCACCACGACCTTGTAGAGCGCGTGGGTCATGGCCACGCAGCGCATCACGTAGCCGACCTTGGCCACCTGCTGCATCACGTCGAAGGCCACGGCCTTGTGCTCCATCTCTTCGATGGCATGCCAGGCCCACATCGCGCGCACGTTCGGGTCGGCGGGGGCCATCACGTCCTTGGTCTCGAACAGCATCTGGGCCATCATGGCCGTGAAGTGCTCGAAGGCGGCGGTCAGGGCCAGGTTGTACTCGGCCGAGTAGTTCTTCGTGTACTTGTCGAACAGGTCCTTGGCCTCGTGCAGGATGCCGTCGACGTCCAGGCCCTGCTTGCGCAGCAGGTCGTTGAAGTCGGTGTGCGTCATGCCGTGCTGGGCCTCTTGGCGGATGAAGTTCTTCACGTCATCGGCCATCTTGGCGTCGGTGATCTGGGGACGGAAGGCGCGCACGCTGGTGCAGAAGTAGCGCTCGCCATCGGGGAAGGCGGCCTGCATGCCGTCGAACAGGCGGGTCTTGAAGGCGTCGTTGCCGTACCACCAGCGGGGCGTTTGCTCGGTGATCTCGAAGTCCAGGTCGGTGCGGGGCACGATCGGGTTCGGGCTCACGGGGGTCTGTCGGGTGCTCATGGGTTTGTCTCCTGCGGTACAGCCGATGCGGGTGGGCCGGTGATGGGCCTCTGATGGGTCGCTCAGGTGCAGTGTAGAAATCACGACACGCTTGACGTGCACGTCAACGCGACAGACAGGCATCGTGCGCGACACCCAGGGCCCCGACGCCACCTTGACGCGTTTGGGACGATCGGGTTTACCCTTGCGTCAACCTTGTCGCATGATGTGCGCTGTGCCAGCTTCACCGCATTGCCTTCCACACCATGAACGCTTCCACTGACTCCTTGGGTTCCGGCGCCTCCCTGCGCCTTGACGGCCGCGTGGCCATCGTCACCGGCGCGGGCGCCGGCCTGGGCCGCGCCCATGCGCACCTGCTGGCGTCGCGCGGCGCCCAGGTCGTCGTCAACGACCTGAACCTGGCGCCCGCCGAGGCGGTGGTGGCCGAGATCCGCGCCGCCGGTGGCCAGGCCATCGCCGCGGCCGGTTCCGTCACCGACGAGGCCGCCGTGCAGGCCATGGTCGCGCAGACCCTGGCCACCTGGGGCCGCATCGACATCCTGGTCAACAACGCCGGCATCCTGCGCGACAAGAGCTTTGCCAAGATGACGCTGGAGGATTTCCGCCTCGTGGTCGATGTGCACCTGATGGGCGCCGTCGTCTGCACCAAGGCCGGCTGGGAGACCATGCGCGCGCAGCAACACGGCCGCATCGTCTTCACCACCTCCTCGTCCGGTCTGTTCGGCAATTTCGGCCAATCCAACTATGGCGCCGCCAAGATGGCCCTGGTCGGCCTGATGCAGACCCTGGCGCTGGAAGGCGAGAAAGCCAATGTGCGCGTCAACTGCCTGGCGCCCACGGCGGCCACGGCCATGACGCAGGGCATCTTGCCGCCCGAGGTGCTGGCGGTGCTGACGCCCGAGAGCGTCTCGCCCGGTTTGCTCTTCCTGGTCAGCGACGAGGCGCCCACCCGCGCCATCCTCAATGCCGGGGCGGGTGTGTTCGCGGCCTCACACGTCAGCCTGACCGCCCCGGTGCACATCGGCACGGGCGCGGACGCCCCCGAGCGGCTGGCCGCGGCCTGGCCGCGCATCAGCGACCGCGCCGACAGCACCGTGCCCGGCAGCGGCATGGAACAGTCGATGCGCGAAGTGCAGACGGTGCTTGGCACGCGCCGCGCCTGAGCTTGTACTTTTTCCGCATAAGCAAGTGAACAAACGGTTGTTCTCAGCATGATCCACCCCCTCTAACATGCGGTCTTCGCATGTTGAAAGGGTTTGGTCATGCTGTTTTTCTGGAAGAAGCCGTTCGCAGCGCTCGTCGCCGCCACCTTGGCCCTGGGCGCCGCCACGGCCCACGCTGACACGACCTTGCTGAACGTCAGCTACGACGTCACCCGCGAGTTCTACAAGGACTACAACCAGGCGTTTGCCAAGCACTGGAAGCAGACCACCGGCGAGACGCTGACGCTCAACCAGTCGCACGGTGGCTCCAGCAAGCAAGCGGGCAGCGTCGTGGCCGGTCTGGCCGCCGACGTCATCACCATGAACCAGGCCAGCGACATCGACATCCTGGCCGAGCGCGGTGGCCTCGTGCCCGCCGACTGGGCCAAGCGCCTGCCCAACAACAGCGCCCCGACCACGTCCGTCACCGTCATCCTGGTGCGCAAGGGCAACCCCAAGCAGATCAAGGACTGGGCCGACCTGGCCAAGCCCGGCATCTCGGTCGTCATCCCCAACCCCAAGACCTCGGGCAACGGCCGCTACACCTACCTGGCCGCCTGGGGCAGCGTGGTCAAGGCCGGCGGCACGCCCGCCCAGGCGCGCGAACTCGTCACCCGCATGTTCGCCAACGTCCCGGTCTTCGACGGCGGCGGCCGGGCCGCCACCACCACGTTCGCGCAGCGCGGCATCGGCGACGCG
>CAIQIL010000546.1 GCA_903871865.1 uncultured Burkholderiales bacterium | reverse complement strand
GGGTGCCGTACACGAAGATGTTCCTCGACGAGCTCGACCAGGTCATCACGGCCTGGGTGGGCGACCTGTACCGGCAGTTCCCCGACCAGGGCAAAGGCACGCACTACTGGTCGCTGTCGTGGATCCCCACCGAACTGCGCAGCCAGACCGCCGGCGACATCAACGACGACATGAAGATGCTGTCGTGGGGCAAGCGCCTGCTGGCTTACCTGACGCAGGCGGCACCGCAGGAGATCGCACTGGCGCAGAGCTCGGACGACTCGCTGTTCGCCACCATCGCCTACCTGGCCGCCGACGAGGCGCTGGGCTTCATCTCGGTGTGGAGCCCGACCTTCGGCCTGGGCCTGCTGGAGCAGATGTCGGCCTGGCGCGGCGAGCTGGCAGACGTGCTGTCCAGCGGCCAGTGGGGCCCGCGCCACGCGCAGATGGCGGGCGTGCCCTGCCCCCGCTCCATGCGCGCAGCGGCCTTGCTGCGCAGCTGGGACGGCCAGCTCTCGCCCGCTTTCTTCGAAGCGCTGTGGCCCAGCCTGGCCGTGCTCAGCGCCTGGGACACGGCCGCGGCCACGCCCTGGGCGCGCAAGCTGCAAGGCTGCCTGCCGCAAGCGCACTTCCAGGGCAAGGGCCTGTGGGCCACCGAGGGCGTGGTGACCTTCCCCTTCCAGGGCCGCTACCCGCTGGCCTACCTGAGCCACGCATTCGAGTTCATCGACGCGCAAGACGGCAAGGTGCTGGCGCCGTGGCAGTTGCGCCAGGGCCAAGACGTGATCCCGCTGCTGACCACGGGCAGTGGCCTGTCGCGCTACCAGATGAGCGATGTGCTGCGCGTGGACGGCGCGCTCGGCCAGGTGCCCAGCCTGACCTTCCTGGGCCGCAACGACGGCGTGGACCTGGTCGGCGAAAAAACCAGCGCGACCATGGCGCAGCAGGTGCAAGACGGCCTGACGCTGCAAGGCTCCCTGCCGGTGACGCTGCTGGCGCTCGACGAAGCCCGTCACCGCTCACCGGGCTATGTGCTGCTGGTGGAATGCGGCGAAGGCACCTCGCCCGAGACGCAGGCCGCGATGCAGTCCGACCTGGCCAGCCAGGTGGAAAAAGCCTTGCAGGCGAACTTCCACTACAAGCTCGCCCGCGAGCTGGGCCAGCTGCAACGCGCCGCCTGCGTGGCCCTGCCGCACATGCGCGCCCTCTACCTCGACCAGTGCCGCGAGCGCGGGATGATCGAGGGCAACATCAAGATCGAACCGCTGCGCCATTGGCGCGGCACCGTGCCCCAGGTGTTGCGCCAGGTGCTGGACGCCTGACGTCCGCCTGACACCCACCTCAACCACCCTCTAGACACACAGTTCCCAGCAGGACCCGCCATGGCCATCACCATCCGCATCGGCACCCCGGCCGACAACGCCAAGATCCAGGACCTGATCACCAAGATCACCATGCCCGGCCCGGCGCAGATGTGCTTCCAGCGCAACCCCGATTTCTTCGTGGGCGCCAAAGTCATCGGTGACGAGTTCGTGCTGACCGTGGCCGACGACGACGAGCGCCCCGATGTGCTGGCCGGCCTGACCGTGATCTCCGGGCGCGAGCTCTACATCAGCGGCCAGAAGCGCCGCGTGTACTACTCGGGCGACACGCGCGTGGACCCGTACTACCGCCGCCGCGGCATCGCGTCCAACCTGTTCGTAGAGCAGAAAAAACACCGCAGCACCACCGACCTGCTGCAAGGCATCGTGCTGAAGGAAAACACCGCGCCGCTGGACGCCGCAGCCAACACGGCCGATGGCGTGCTGTTCAAGTACTGGATCAGCCACAGCATCGAGACGAGCTTCATCTTCACGCGCAAGGCCACGCCGCGCATCCCGGCCGGCGTCACCATCCGCGCGGCCAACGCCTCGGACATCCCGGCCATGCAGGCCTTCTTCGACCGCGAGGCCCCACGCCGCAACGGCTACCCCGTCTATGACATGCAGAAGATGGCCGCGGGCGACCCGTACTACAACGGCCTGAAGGTCGAGGACTACGCGCTGGCGCTGAGCGGTGGCCAGATCGTCGGCATGCTGGCGGGCTGGAATCAGAAGGCTTACAAGCAGACGCGCATCGTCGGCTTCAAGCCCATCATCAAGCTGCTGCGCCCGATCTACAACCTGTACGTGGGCATCGCCGGGGGCTTCAAGCTGCCACCGGTGGGCGGCGCACTGAACTACCTGAGCCTCTACAACATCCTGATCGCCAAGGACGACAAGGCCGTGTTCCAGGGCCTGATCGACTGGGTCATGGCCCACCAGGGACAGAAGTACGACGCGCTGGCCGTGGGCATCACGCACGGCGACCCCCTCGAAGAGGTGCCGCGCGGCTACAAGCGCCAGAAACTGTTCTCCAGCCATTTCTGGCTGAGCTATGGTGAAGACCCCCGCCCTGGCATCGACAACCGCCCGCTCTACGTGGAACTGGGCCGCCTGTGAACCACCCGCGCAAGAATGAGAGCCTCGACATGAAGTTGCTGTCGATCCCCACCCTGCTGGCCGTCAGTGCCACGGCCCTGCTGCTCAGCGGCTGCTTCGACAGCCAGACCGAGCTGCAGCTGCCCGGCTACATCGAGGCGGACATCACGACCGTGGCCTCGCCGGTGTCCGGCACCATGGCGCGCATGGCCGTCAAGGAAGGCCAGAACGTGCAGCCCGGCGAGACCTTGTACGTGCTGGAGTCCCAGCAGGAGCAGGCCCGCCTGGCCGAGGCCCAGGCCAAGAAGGCCCAGGCCGAAGCCCAGACCAAGAACCTGAGCAAGGGCGCACGCCAGGCCGAGCTGGAAAGCCTGCGCGCCAAGCTGCGCTACACCAAGGCCCAGCTGGCCCAGGCCGAGAGCAACCTCAAGAAGAGCGAGTCCCTCGTCAAGAAGAACTTCGTGTCCGAGGCCCAGGTGGACAACGAGCGCACCAACGTGTCGCTGGCCCAGGCCCAGGTCGAAGAGGCCCGCGCCGCGCTGCGCGCCGCCAAGGAAGGCGCCCGCACCGACGAGCAGGCCGCGGCGGCGGCCCAGGCTTCGGCCGCACAAGCTGGCGTGGACCAGGTGGCCTGGCTGCTGCAACAAAAGAAGGTGAACGCGCCCGTCGGTGGCGTGGTGCAGGAGCTCTACATCCGCCAGGGTGAGTTCTCGGCCACCGGCGCCACGGTGCTGACCATCCTGCACTCGGGCTCCTTGCGCGTGCGCTTCTTCGTGCCCAACGACCTGCGCCCGCAGTTCCTGCCCGGCGCCACCGTGAACGTGGCCATCTCGGGTTGCGACAAGCCGGTGACGGCCCGCATCAGCCGCGTCAGCGCCCGCCCCGAATACACCCAGCCGATGATGTTCAGCCAGGAGCTGCGCGACCGCCTGAGCTTCCTCACCGAAGCCCGCCTGGACACGCCCGCCGGCTGCACCGCCCCTCCGGGCACGCCCGTGGGGGTGAAGGTGGTGGCGTCCAAAGCGCCACAAACGTCTCAAGCGCCCAAGGCCTCCTGAGCAGGAGCCTGGACGTGGCAGCCCCCATCATCGAGGTCCGCAACCTCACCAAGACCTTTGGCGACAAGACCGTCGTCGATCAGCTCAACATGACCATCGAGGAAGGCCAGCTCTATGGCTTCCTCGGCCCCAACGGCTCGGGCAAGACCACCGCCATCCGCATGATGTGCGGGCTGGTGCCGCTGACCTCGGGCTCGGGCACCTGCCTGGGCTTTGACATCGGCAAGCAGGCCCACAAGATCAAGCCGCTGCTGGGCTACATGACCCAGCACTTCAGCCTCTACCGCGACCTGACCGTGCGCGAGAACCTGCAGTTCGTCTGCAAGCTCTACGGCATCCGCGACGTGGCCGGGCGCGTCAATGAACTGGTCAAGCAGTTCGCCTTCGACAACGAGGGCCGCGACCGCCAGCGCGTGGGCACGATGTCCGGCGGCTGGAAGCAGCGCCTGGCCCTGGCCTGCGCGATGGCCCACCGTCCGCGCATCCTGCTGCTCGACGAGCCCACGGCCGGCGTGGACCCGAAGGCGCGCGAGGCCTTCTGGGACATCCTGCAAGACATCGCCGCGACCGGCGTGTCGGTGCTGGTGAGCACGCACTACATGGACGAGGC
>CAIQIL010000545.1 GCA_903871865.1 uncultured Burkholderiales bacterium | reverse complement strand
TGATGGGCACGCTGGCCAAGGTGATCACGTTGTTGATGACCGTGGGCATGCCGAACAAGCCCTCGATGGCCGGCAGCGGCGGCTTGGCCCGCACGATGCCACGCTTGCCTTCGATGCTCTCCAGCATGGCGGTTTCTTCGCCGCACACGTAGGCGCCTGCGGCCTTGCGCAGCGTCAGGTGGAAGGCCTGGCCGCTGCCACAGACGTCGTCACCGAGGAAGCCGGCCTGCGTGGCCAGCGCGATGGCCGCGTTGAAGGTGTCGATGGCGTGCGGGTACTCCGAGCGCACATAGACATAGCCTTGCGTGGCGCCCACCGCCAGCCCGGCGATCGCCATGCCCTCGATGAGCATGAAGGGGTCGCCTTCCAGCGTCATGCGGTCGGAGAAGGTGCCCGAATCGCCCTCGTCGGCATTGCAGGCGATGTACTTTTGTGCGGCGGGCGTTTGCCGCACCGTGCGCCACTTGATGCCCGCGGGGAAGGCCGCGCCACCGCGACCGCGCAGGCCCGAGTCCAGCACCTCTTGCACCACGGCCTCGCCACCCAGGGCGATGGCACGGCGCAAGCCGGCCCAGCCACCGTGGGCTTCGTAGTCGGCCAGGGAGAGCGGGTCGGTCAGGCCCATGCGAGCGAAGGTCAGGCGTTCCTGCTTGGCCAGCCAGGGCAACTGCTCGGTCAGGCCCAGGCTCAGCGGGTGCGACTGGGCGTGGGTGCTGCCGTCCAGCAGGCCGGCGTCCAGCAGGGCATCGACGTCGTCGGCTTCCACGGGCCCGAAGGCCCTGCGGCCTTGAGGCGTGGCCACCTCGACGAGTGTCTCCAGCCAGAACATGCCGCGAGAGCTGTTGCGCACCAAGTGCAGCGCGATGCCACGTGCCGCGCAAGCGTCGGTCAAAGCCTGGGCGACCTCGTCGGCACCCACGGCGAGTGCGGCCGAGTCGCGCGGCACGAACACGGTGATGGGGGCCTGGCTCACTTCGTCACCTCCAGCTGCTGGAGCAGCTTGTCCAGTTTGGCGGGCGTCATGCGGGCATGGACGCGGTCATCGATCTGCACCGAGGGGGCACTGGCGCACAGGCCCAGGCAGTAGGCGGATTCGAGCGTCACCACGCCATCGGCGCGGGTGGTGTGCTCGGCGCAACCCGTGACCGCTTGCGCGTGCTGCATCAGCGCTTCCGAGCCGCACGAGCGGCAGGCCTCGGCGCGGCAGATGTGCACCACGTGCCGACCGGGCGGCGTGCTGCGGAAGTGGTGGTAGTAGGTGATGACGCCATGCACCTCGGCGCGCGACAGGTTCAGGCCTTTGGCGATCAGGGGCACCGCGTCGGGCGGCACGAAGCCGCAGGTGTCCTGGATCGCGTGCAGCAGCGGCATGAGGCCGCCAGGCACGTCGGCGTGTGCCGCGATGAGGCGGCGAACCTCGGCCTCACGCGGGATGTCGGTCAGCGAAGTCATGGCGTGCATCACCTGTGGAGTCACCGGTCAATTGAAGAACTTGGCCACGCTCAGCGCGGTGCGGTAGACGCCCCATGCCAGCGGGATGCCCACGCCCAGCCAGGCCAGCAGGACGATGGCGCTGCTTGTCTGGCCACCGGTGCCGGAGCCTGCGCCCACCTCGCTGGCCGCGGCCTTCTCGTGCGCCAGGCGCTTTTCCTCGGCCAGTTCGGCGTCGGTCATGAAGTGCTTGGGGTCCAGCGGGCGCACCATCAGGTTGCACAGCAGGCCCACCACCAGCATGCCCACCAAGATGTAGAGGGTCTGGTTGTAAACCTGCTCGCGCGGCAGGCCCAGGCCGATCTGGTAATCGCGCATGTAGTTCACCACCACCGGGCCCAGGATGCCGGCCGTGGCCCAGGCAGTGAGCAGGCGGCCATGGATGGCGCCCACCATCTGCGTGCCGAACAGGTCGGCCAGGTAAGCCGGCACCGTGGCGAAGCCGCCGCCGTACATGCTCAGGATGACGCAGAAGGCGCCCACGAAGAGCAGCTTGTTGCCGCCCAGCGCACTGGCCGGCACGCTGGCGTACATCAGGCCGCCCAGCACGAAGAAGACGATGTAGGTGAGCTTGCGGCCCAGCTTGTCCGAGAGGCTGGCCCAGAAGAAGCGGCCGCCGATGTTGAACAGGCTCAACAGGGCGGTGAAGCCCGCGGCCACCACGGCGATGTCCTTGAGTTGGGCCTTGTCGAGGTCCTTGAACTTCGCGGCCACGCCGATCAGGCTGCCACCGAACACCTCTTGCAGCATGGGGCTGGCCATGCCGATCACGCCGATGCCGGCCGACACGTTCATGCACAGCACCATCCACACCAGCCAGAACTGCGGGATGCCCCACACCTTCTTCACGTGCACGTGCTTGGAGGTGATCATGGCGTTGCTCGTCTGGGCCGCCGGGGGTGTCCAGCCTGCGGGCTTCCAGCCGGTGGCGGGCACGCGGTAGCCCAGCGCCCCGGCCATCATGAAGACGAAGTAGATCAGGGCCATGACGACGAAGGTCGAGGCCACGCCGACGTTGGTGTCGGTGGCGAAGCGCTTCATCAGCTCGGCGGCCAGTGGCGAGCCGATCATGGCGCCACCGCCGAAGCCCATGATGGCCATGCCCGTGGCCATGCCGCGGCGGTCAGGGAACCACTTGATGAGGGTGCTGACCGGCGAGATGTAGCCCAGGCCCAGCCCGATGCCACCGATCACGCCCGAGCCCAGCAGCATCAGCCAGAACTGGTGTAGGTGCACGCCAAGTGCCGAGATCAACATGCCGCCGCACCAGCACACCGCGCTGACCACGCCCGCCTTGCGCGGACCGGCGCGTTCCAGCCAGCCACCCCACAGCGCGGCCGAGCTGCCCAGCAGCACGAAGAAGAGGGTGTACATCCAGCCCAGCGTGGAAACCTTCCAGTCGCAGGTGGTGGTGAACAGTTCGGCGAAGAAGCCGACGTCGGCGCCGCATTTGAGGGGCTCCTTGATGCCCAGCGCCTTGGACAGGGGCAGCCAGAACACCGAAAAGCCATAGGCCATGCCGATGCACAGGTGGATGGCGAGTGCGGCCGGTGGCACCAGCCAGCGGTTGAAGCCAGTCCCCGCAATGATGCGTTCCTTGTCGAGGAAACCGGCCTGTTGGGCCGGCGGGGCGGAGGGGTTGCCGAGTGCTTCGATCGCCATGTTGTCTCCTGTAGGCGGACAGCCAGTCGTGCTGGGTGGATGTGTCTCATATGCTTTGACAGCACACCCCCTTATTTTAGGGGGTGCCTTTGTGCATTGACAGCTGGGGATATCCACGACACCATCCGACGTGCTTGAGCATATCTTTCATGCTGTCAACAGCATAAGTTTGGCCTGCCTTGCACACCGTCTCCATCACCCCGCACTGGACCATCACCGACGACAGCGGTCAGCAGTTGTCACCGCGCCTGCTCAGCCTGCTGGCCGAGGTGCAGGAGCACGGCAGCCTCTCGGGCGCGTGCAAGCACACGGGCTCGTCTTACCGGCACGCGTGGAACCTCATCCGCCAGGGGCAGCAGCAGCTCGGCATGCCCCTGCTCAACATGGACCGTGGCAAGGGCTCGACCCTCACTCCCCTGGCGGAGCGCCTGGTCTGGGCAGGCCACCGCATCCAGGCGCGCCTGTCGCCCACGCTGGAGAGCCTGGCCTCGGAGCTGGAAGCCGAGCTCGGCCGGGTGCTGTCCGCCGGTGCCGCAGGCTTGCGCGTGCATGCCAGCCACGGCTTCGCGGTGGAAAAACTCATCGAGGTGCTGGCCCAGCGCGGCGAGCGCATCGACCGCAAGTACGTGGGCAGCCAGGAGGGCGTGGCCTCGCTGCACGCGGGCTCATGCGACTTGGCGGGCTTCCACGTGCCGCAGGGTGTGTTCGAGGACGTGGCCTTGCAGCACTACGCGCAATGGCTGAGCCCCAAGCACAGCCGCGTCATCCACATGGCCACGCGCCGCCAAGGCCTGTTAGTGGCGCATGGCAACCCGCTGGAAATCTACGGCGTGCAGGACCTGACGCGCAAAGGCGTGCGCTTCGTCAACCGCCAGCCCAGCTCGGGCACGCGCTTCCTGCTGGAGTGCTGCCTGCGCCAGGCCAAGGTGCCCAGCAGCCAAATCAGTGGCTGGGAGTTGGCCGAGTTCACACACGCGGCGGTGGCGGCCTACGTGGCCAGCGGCATGGCCGATGTGGGCTTCGGGGTGGAGCCTCCGGCGCGCCGCTTCAAGCTGGACTTCGTGCCCCTGGCCACCGAGCGCTATTTCTTCCTGTGCCGCGATGCCGACCTGCAGCGCCCCGAGTTGCAGGCCGTGCTGGAGGTGATGCGCAGCGATGCTTTTCACGCCGTGGTCAATGCCTTGCCAGGTTATTCGGCCGTCAAGTGCGGACAGGTCGAGACCCTGCAGAAAGCGTTTCCCCAGATGGCGCCGAAGCGACAAAGCTGAGGCCCGGGTGGCGCGCGATGCGCCACCCCCGATCAGGACTGGGCCGCTTGGGCCGCTGCAGGCGGGCTGGGGGGCACGGACGAGGTGGGCGTGGGTGCCCAGCCGCCGCCCAGCGAGCGGATCAGCCCGATGGTGCCGGTCGCCCAGGCGCCACGCAGTTGCACGGCCTGGCGTTCCACCGCCAGCAGGCTGCGTTGCGTGTCGAGCAGCGTGAGGTAGCTGTCTTCCCCGGCGCGGTAGCGCTTGTCGGCCAGCTCGGCCGAGCGGCGCGCGGCCACCACGGCTTCGCTCAGCGACAGGGTCTGTGCGCGCACGCTGCCCAGGCCCGAGAGCTTGTCTTCCACATCGCCGAAAGCGCCCAGCACGGTCTGGCGGTAGTCGGCCACCGACTCTTCCAACACGGCCTCGGCGCGGTTGACGCCTGCGCGGTTGCGGCCACCGTCGAAGATCGGCATCGACAGCACGGCGTTGGCCACCCAGCTGCGGGCGCTCCACAGGAACAGGTCCTTGAGCTCGTAGGAGGCAAAGCCGCCATCGGCGGTCAGGCGCAGGGCCGGGAACAGGGCCGAGCGCGCCTGGCCCACGCGGGCGGTGGCGGCCATCATGCGGGCCTGCGCGGCGGCCACGTCAGGGCGTCGTTCCAGCAGGGCCGAGGGCAGGCCGGCCGGCACCAGGGGCACGCGGGCATCGGCAGGCAGGGGCTGCGCGGCCAGGCCGAAGGCAGCCGGGGGCTGGCCCAGCAACACGGCCAGGGCGTGCTCGGTGCGGGCACGTTCGCCGCGCTGGGCTTGCAGGTCGGCCTGGGTGGTGGCCAGCTCGGTGCGGGCCCGGGCCACGTCCAGCTCGGAGACATCGCCCGCGGCCAGGCGGCGTTGCGCCAGTTGCAGGCTCTGCTCGCGCAGGGAGGCGGTCTGCGCCAGCAGCGCGACCACGGCGTCCAGCGTGCGCAGCTGGAAGTAGGTCTGTGCCACATCGGCTTGCAGGCTGAGCAGCACCGAGCGGTGGTTGGCCTGCGAGGCCAGGGCGTCGGCCTCTGCAGCCTGCACGCTGTTGGCCACGCGTTGGAACAGGTCCACCTCGTAGCTGGCACTCAGGCCCGCGCGCCACAGGCTGCTGGGCGCGATGTTCTGGTCTGCGCTCAGGCCCTGTTCGGCCGCAGACGGCTTCTGGCGGGCCACACCGGCGCTCACGCCCAGCTGCGGCAGGCGGTCGGCCTGGCTGCTGCTGAGCAGGGCGCGTGCGGCCTTGACGCGGGCAGCGGCCACGGCCAGGCCGGGGTTGGCGGCTTCGGCCTGCTGTTCCAGCTGGTTGAGGGTGGGGTCACCGAAGGTTTCCCACCAGGCGCCGCGGGCCTGGGCCTCCGAGGGCTCGGCGGGCTTCCAGCGGCTGCCGTCGGCCGCTGGCTGGGCCAAATCGGCAGCCTGGGCCGCGGCCAGCGCGGAGGCTTCCTTGTAGGCCTCGGGCACGGCGATGCGGGCGTCGGGCTGGGCCGGGGCGGTGTTGCAGCCGGCCAGCACGAGGGTGGCCAGCACGGCCGCCGCCGTCGCGGTGAAGGCGTGCGTGCGCTGGCGTGGGCGTGTGGTGGGCTGCAATGGCAACGTCACTGGCAAGGTCACGGGGCCTTGGGGCAGAGAGAGGGAATGGGTCATGGTGCCTCCGGAGCGGGCAGGTCGTGGGTGGCTGCGGTGGTGGTCGTGGTGGTCTTGGAGGAGGGCTGCTGGCCCTCCAGCTTCACGGCCAGCTTGCGCAGCAGCACGTAGAACACGGGGGTGAGGAAGAGGCCGAACAGCGTCACGCCCAACATGCCGGAGAACACGGCCACGCCCATGGCATGGCGCATTTCCGAGCCGGCGCCGGTGGACAGCACCAGCGGCACCACGCCCATGATGAAAGCGATCGACGTCATCAGGATGGGGCGCAGGCGCAGCTTGCTGGCTTCCAGCGCAGCTTCGACGATGCCGCGTCCGTGGTGCTCCAGTTCACGGGCGAACTCCACGATCAGGATCGCGTTCTTCGCCGACAGGCCGACCAGCACGAACAGCGCGATCTGCGTGAAGATGTTGTTGTCGCCGTGGGTGAGGTAAACCCCGGCCAGCGCGCACAGGATGGACATCGGCACGATCAGGATCACGGCCAGCGGCAGCGTCCAGCTTTCGTACTGCGCGGCCAGCACCAGGAAGACCAGCAGCACGCACAGCGGGAACACATAGACCAGGGTGTTGCCCGCCAGGATCTCCTGGTAGGTCAGGTCGGTCCACTCGATGCCCACGCCCTTGGGCAGCACCTCGGCGGCGATGCGCTCCATCGCGGCCTGGGCCTGGCCCGAGGACACGCCGGGCGCCGGGCCACCGTTGATGTCGGCCGAGACGTAGGCGTTGTAGCGCTGCACGCGGTCGGGGCCGTACGAATCCGACATCTTCAGCAGGCTGCCCAGCGGGATCATCTCGCCGGAATTGCTGCGCACCTTGAGGTTGGCGATGCTGTCGGGCGAGGCGCGGTAAGGCGCGTCCGCCTGCACCACCACCTGGAAGGTGCGGCCGAACTTGTTGAAGTCGTTCGTGTAGAGCGAGCCCAGGTTGATCTGCAGGGTGTTGAAGATGCTGGAGAGCGGCACGCCCAGCTGCTTGGCCTTGGTGCGGTCCACGTCGGCGAACAGCTGCGGCACGTTGATCTGGTAGCTGCTGAACACGCCGGCCAGCTCGGGCGTCTGCCAGGCCTTCATCTGCAGGGCTTGCGTGGCTTTGAAGAGCTCGTCGTAGCCCACGTTGCCGCGGTCTTCCACGAACAGCTTGAAGCCGCCGATGGTGCCCAGGCCGTTCACCGCAGGGGGCGGGAAGACCATGATGAAAGCGTCCTGGATGGCGCCCAGGCGCTTGTTGACCTCGGCCGCGATCTCGTTGCCCGACAGGCCCGGGCCCTTGCGCTTGGCGAAATCGTCCAGCGTGTAGAACACGATGCCGGCGTTGGGTGCGTTGGTGAAGCCGTTGATCGACAGGCCGGGGAAGGCCACGGCATTGGCCACGCCCGGCACCGACTTGGCGATGTCCGTCATGCGGCGGATGACCGCGTCGGTGCGCTCCAGCGAGGCAGCGTCGGGCAACTGGGCAAAGCCCACGAGGTACTGCTTGTCCTGCGCCGGCACGAAGCCCGAGGGCACGGCCTTGAACACGAAGAAGGCGCCCACGCACAGCAGCAGGTAGACGCCCATGGTGGCCGTCTTGTGCTTGAGCGTGCCGCCCACGCCGCCTTGGTAGCGGTGCGAGGCGCGATCGAACACGCGGTTGAAGCGCTTGAAGAAACCGCCCAGCACGGCGTCCATGCCGCGCGAGAGGGCGTCCTTCGGCGCGTCGTGCGGCTTGAGCAGCGCGGCGGCCAGGGCGGGCGACAGCGTCAGCGAGTTGAAGGCCGAGATCACGGTGGAGATGGCGATCGTCAGCGCGAACTGCTTGTAGAACTGGCCCGTCAGGCCCGCCACATACGCGATCGGCACGAACACGGCGCACAGCACCAGCGCGATGGCGATGATGGGCCCGGAGACCTCCTTCATGGCCTGGATGGTGGCCTCGCGCGGCGTCAGGCCGTTGGCGATGTTGCGCTCGACGTTTTCCACCACCACGATGGCGTCGTCCACCACGATGCCGATGGCCAGCACCAGGCCGAACAGCGACAGCGTGTTGATCGAGAAGCCGAAGGCCAGCAGCACGGCGAAGGTGCCGACGATGGACACGGGCACGGCCAGCAGCGGGATCAGCGAAGCGCGCCAGGTCTGCAGGAAGACGATGACCACCAGCACCACCAGGGCCACGGCCTCGATCAGGGTCTTGACCACGGCGTCGATGGACGCGCTCACGAACTGCGTGGGGTCATAGACGATGTCGAAATCGACGTCGGCGGGGAAGTCCTTCTTCAGCTCGGCCATGAGCTTGCGCACATCGGCCGACAGCTGCAGCGCGTTGGCATTCGGCGCCTCGAAGATGCCCATGCCGATGGCCGGCTTGTTGTTGAGCAGCGAGCGCAGCGCGTACTGGTTGGCGCCCAGTTCGATGCGGGCGACGTCGCGCAGGTGGGTGATGCCGCCGTCGGCGTTCGTCTTGACGATGATGTTGCCGAACTCTTCCTCGCTCTGCAGGCGGCCTGAGGCGTTCACCGACAGCTGGAAGGGCGCCTTGGTGTCGGGCGGTGCGCCGATCACGCCGGCGGCCACCTGCACGTTCTGTTCGCGGATGGCGGCCACCACGTCGCTGGCCGTCAGGCTGCGCTGCGCGACCTTCTGCGGGTCCAGCCAGATGCGCATGGCGTAGTCACCCGCACCGAACACCTGCACGTCGCCCATGCCGCTCAGGCGCGCCAGGCGGTCCTTCACGTTGAGCGTGGCGTAGTTGCGCAGGTAGACGTCGTCGTAGCTGCCCTTGGGCGACAGCAGGTGGACCACCATCGTCAGGTTGGGCGAGC
>CAIQIL010000544.1 GCA_903871865.1 uncultured Burkholderiales bacterium | reverse complement strand
TCTGTTCCAGCACCTTGTAGGCCTCGGGCAACTGGCCCAGGTCGCGCAGCAGTTGCACCTCGGCCTGGGCCTTGGTGATGGCGTCGCGGGGTTCGGACTCGGGCAGGCCGCGCAGCAGGGCGCGGGCGTCGGCCACCTTGCCTTGCTGGGCCAGCAGGCGGGCGCGCTGGCTTTGCACGGCCATTTTTTCGTGGCGCGGGTCGGCGAGTTCCAACCACTGGAGGGCATCGGCCCGTTTGCCGCGCAGGTCGTCGAGTTGGGCCAGCAGCAGGTAGGCTTGCTCGCGGTCCTTGTCCAGGGCGATGTCGCCCGAAGCCGCTTCTGCCGATGCCGTGTTGCCGGCGCTGCTGGTGGGCGCAGGCTGCGCGGGCGTGGATGCGGTGGGTTCTGTGCGGGCCAGCACCTGCTTCAGTGCGGCCTCGGCGGCGTCGGCCTGGCGCAATTCGAGGCGCACCGCGGCCAGCAAGATCCAGTGCCCAGTCTGTTCCGGCTGCACCTTGACCAGCTCGTCGAGCTGGGTGGCCGCTTCTTCGTAACGCTGGGTGGACGCCAGTCGGCGTGCGTAAGCCAGGCGCAGCAGCGGCGGCGCGTCGGCGCGGCTCACGCGTTCCTTGACCCACGTTTCTGCATCGGGTTGCTGCCCGATCATGTCGGCCGCCAGCAGGTTGGCGGTCAGCAGATTGGGCTGGAGGGCCAGGGCCTTGCGGGTGGCGGCCATGGCCTTGGGGAACTGCTTGGCCATGAGCCAGGCTTCGCCGGATGCGGCCCAGGCTTCGGCCATTTCCAGCGGTGGCTGGCGCCAGGGTTGGGTGGCTTCGTCGATGACCTGGGCGGCCACTTGCCGGTCGCTCAGGCGGGCCAGGCTGCGCGGCAGGTTGGCCAGCACCTGGGGTTGTTGGGGCGTGGGCGTCAGCTGGATGAGGGCGCGCAGCGGCGCGGCCAGCTCACCGGGGCGGCCCAGCACGATGAGGATTTGCGAGGTGAATTCGGCCGCATCGCGCGATTGCGGCAGGGCCTGGCGCCAAGCCTTGGCCGCCGACAAAGCTTGCTCGCCGGCGCGTGCGCGCAGGGCGATCTCGACGGCGCGTTGGTAGAGCTGGCCGCTTTGGTGGCGCCGGGCGGCGTCCAGGTAGAGCTGGTAGGCCGAGCCTGCATCGCCGCCATTGGCCTGGATCTCCGCGATCAGCAGCTGGTAGAACAGCTGCCCGTCCAGGCTGGATTGCTCGGGCACACGGGGCGCTTCCGGGGCTTCTGCCCCGGGCGCAGAGGCAGCTGCAGCGGGGGCGGCCGGCTTGGCCTCGGGGGCGGCCCATGCGGCGTGGCCCATGACCATGGCCGCGAGCGCGACGGCAGACAGGGTGGCGCGGGGCGCGTTCAAGGCGGCAAAGCGAGGCATGGAAACTCCAAGTGTTGATGCCATTCTAGGGACGTCGCGACAACCCATAATCCGCCCATGCCTGAATTGCCGGAAGTCGAGGTCACGCGTCGCAGTTTCGCCACCCGCATCGAGGGGGCCACGGTGACGTCGGTGCACATGGGCAAACCACTGCGCTGGCCCTTGGGGCTGGATGGCGAAGAACTGGTCGGTGGACAGGTGGGGGCGGTGCAGCGCCGGGGCAAGTACCTGTGGCTGCCCTTGGCGATGCCGTCGTTGCCGCAGAGGCCCGATCGCTCTGGCGGCCTGCTCATCCACCTGGGGATGTCGGGGTCGCTGGCGTTCCGGTGGCAGCCCGGCGAGCCTGGCCCCCACGACCATTTCGAGCTGGGCACCGACCGCGGTGTGCTGCGCCTGACCGACCCGCGGCGTTTTGGCGCGGTCGTCTGGGGCCCGGCCATGGACGCCGGCTTGCCCGGCAAGCTGCTGGCAGGCCTGGGCCATGAGCCCTTCGACGAGGCGCTCACTTCTGAGCTGTTCCATGCGGGGCTGCGCGGCCGCCAGGTGGCCATCAAGCAGGCTTTGCTCGCAGGTGACATCGTCGTGGGCGCGGGCAACATCTACGCTTGCGAAGCCTTGTTCCGTGCGCGCATCGACCCGCGCCTGGCGGCAGGCAAGCTCAGCCGTCCCAGGGCCGCGCGCCTGTTGCAGGAGGTGAGGGCGGTGCTGCAAGAAGCGGTGGAGGCCGGTGGCTCCAGCCTGCGCGACTTCCGCGATGCCCACGGCGCGCAGGGCCACTTCCAGCTGGCCACACAGGTGTACGGACGCGAAGGCGAGGGCTGCCGCGTGTGCGGACAGCCGGTGCGGCGCATCGTGCAGGCCCAGCGCTCGACGTTTTTCTGCGGGCATTGCCAGAAGCGTTGAGGGCTGACGCGGCCCTGTTCCGTGTGGCATCTCACGGATGACGGCACTGATTGCAGGTGCCGGCACAGATGTACCTTTTGTCCCAAACTCGTGGGACGAAGATGTAACCGCAACACCCCCTTGCGCTACGATGACATTCATGAGCCCCACCTTCGCCAGCCACCTCGACGCCTTCGGCCAATGGCGCGCCGGCACGGACGCCAAACTGGCGGCCCTGGCGCGTTTCGCACGCGAGCATGAGCTGCTGGACGGTGCCTCTGCCGAGTGGTTCGAGGCCATGCGGCGCAGGCTGTCGGGCGAGAAGCTGATGGTGGCCTTCGTGGCCGAGTTCTCGCGCGGCAAGTCGGAGCTCATCAACGCCATCTTTTTCTCCGACAAGGGCCGCCGCATGATGCCGGCCTCGGCGGGGCGCACCACGATGTGCCCGGTCGAGCTGGGCTATGACGCCGAAGACCCAGTGGGGCTGTCGCTGCTGCCCATCGAAACGCGCCTGGAGGCGCCCTCGCTGGCCGAGTACCGCGCCCAGCCTTCGGCCTGGACCTGGCACACGCTGGAACTGGCCGACCCCGACGCCATGGCCGATGCGCTGGCCCAGGTCATGCGCACCCGCCGCGTCAGCACCGAAGAGGCCGAGCGCCTGGGGTTCTGGGACCCGCAGCGCCCTGAAGACAACCCGCCGCCCGCGGCCGATGGCCTGGTCGAGGTGCCCGTGTGGCGCCATGCCCGCATCAACCTGCCGCACCCCTTGCTCAAGCGCGGCCTGGTGGTGCTGGACACCCCGGGTTTGAACGCGATTGGCACCGAGCCCGAGCTGACGCTGGGCCTGCTGCCGCAAGCCGATGCGACGGTGTTCATCCTGGGCGCCGACACCGGTGTCACCAAGTCCGACCTCGACATCTGGCGCGACCACCTCAGCGGCCCGGCCTTGGCGCGCTACGTGGTGCTCAACAAGATCGACACCCTGGCCGATCCGCTGAGCACGCCCGCCCAGGTGCGCCAGGTCATCACCCGCCAGTGCGAGAGCGTCTCGCAGACGCTGGAGATCCCGACCGAGCACGTCTTTCCCATCTCGGCGCGTCAGGCCTTGGCGGCTCGCCTGCAGGGCGATGCGACGGGCTTGACCGACAGCCGCCTGGCCGCCTTCGAAGATGCCTTGTCCGATGGCCTGCTGCCCAAGCGCCGCGACAAGCTCGCCGAAGCTGCGGTTGGGGGTGCACGCCAGTTCCAGCGCCAGCTCACGCGCCGCTTTGGCGAAATGCGTGGCCTGTATGCCGACCAGCTTCTGGAGTTGCGCGGCCTGCGCGGCAAGAGCGCCGGCAAGGTGCAGCTGATGATCCAGCGCGTGCAGGCCGAAGCGACCGAGTTCGAGCAATGCACGGCGCGCCTGCATGCCATGCGCAGCATCCACGCGCGCATGCTGCGCAGTGCCTTGCAGGACCTCTCTTCCGAGCGTCTGCGCCAGGAAGTCGATGTGCTGCAGCAGGTGCTGGGTGGCTCCTGGTTGCCGATCGGTGCCCGGCGCGCCTTCATCGAGCTGTGCACGCGCCTGCGCGCCCTGATCGAGCAGGCCCAGCAGCGCAACGACGAAATCCACGCGATGTTGGTGGCCTCGTTCGCGCGCCTGAACGCCGAGTTCGGCTTCAGCCTGGCGGTCGATGCGCCCCTGAACGTGCGCCGCTATGCCGATGACCTCCAGCTCATCGAGCGCAATTACGTGCAGTACCTGGGCCTGAGCCAGGCCTTCCGGCTGGCCCAGCCGGGCTTCCAGGAGCAGTTCCGCCGCATGCTGATCTCGCGCCTGCGCGTGGTTTTCGAGACCGTCAGCAACGACATCGAGCTGTGGAACAAGACGGCATCGGCGCAGGTGGACAGCCAGCTGCGCGAGCGCCGCCGCAACTTCAAGCGCCGCTACGAATCGCTGGACCGCATCCAGTCGGCATCGGGTGAGCTCGACAAGCGCGTGCAGGAAGTGCAGGCGCAAGACGAGCGTGCCTTGCAGTTGCAGACCCGCCTGGGCACCCTGGTCGAAGAACTGGCCCAACAAGCCTGGCCAGAAGGTGAGCCGTCCCCAGAGGCTGTGGGTCCGACTGCGGCCTTGCCCGCGCCGGCGCTGTTCGTCAGTGCGGCGGCCATGGAGGCGCTGTCGCTGGACTTGTCTCTGGCCTCAGAGCCCTCGCCCGTCTCCGCGCAGTGAGCACCGCGTCTGCCCCCGAGCTGCAGCAGGCCGCGCAGCAGCGCCAGCCTGTGCTGGCCGAGCGCCTGGTGGCCTGGCAACACCGCGAAGGCCGACACCACCTGCCTTGGCAGCAAACGCGCGACCCTTACCGCGTGTGGCTGTCGGAAATCATGTTGCAGCAAACGCAGGTCAGCACCGTGCTGGCCTACTACGAGCGCTTTTTGCAACGCTTCCCCGCGGTGGCCGACCTCGCTGCCGCGCCGCTCGACGAGGTGCTGGCGATGTGGAGCGGGTTGGGCTACTACAGCCGCGCTCGCAACCTGCACCGCTGTGCCCAGGCCGTGGTGAGTGACCACGGCGGCAGCTTCCCTGGCAACGCAGCAACCTTGCAGACCTTGCCGGGCATCGGGCCCTCCACGGCGGCGGCGGTGGCGGCGTTTTGCTTTGGCCAGCGCATCTCCATCATGGACGGCAACGTCAAGCGGGTGCTGGCCCGTGTGCTGGGCTGGGAGGCCGACCTCTCCGTGGCCGCCCACGAGCGCGCTTTGTGGCAAGCCGCGCAGGCCGTGTTGCCCGAGCGCACCGAGGACATGCCGTCCTACACCCAGGGCCTCATGGACCTGGGCGCCACCCTGTGCACGCCGCGCAAGCCGGCCTGCCTGACCTGCCCGTGGTCCGAGCTGTGCGTGGCGCGCACGACGGACGAGCCCGAGCGCCTGCCCGTGAAGACGCGCAAGCTCAAGCGCAGCACGCGCGAGCACTGGTGGTTGTGGCTGGTGCGCCAGGCACCAGACGGCGAGCAGGTCTGGCTGGAGCAACTGCCCGACACCGGCGTGTGGGCCGGCCTGTGGACCCTGCCTTTGCTGGACGACGAGGCGTCGATGAGCGCCTTGCTGGGCGAGCCCCTGGCCGAGGCGCTGGAGCTTCAGCCGCGCCTCAAGCACGTGCTCACGCACCTCGATTGGTGGTTGCACCCACGCCGCCTGGTGCTGGCCGAGGCCCAGG
>CAIQIL010000543.1 GCA_903871865.1 uncultured Burkholderiales bacterium | reverse complement strand
GGCCGATGCCGCAGGCCGCCAGGCGCTGGAGGCCGCCATCATGCAGACGGTGGACCAGCAGATCGGTGCGGTGGGTCGGCCGTCGCGTGTGTACTTCGTCAACGCCCTGCCCAAGACGCGCTCGGGCAAGCTGCTGCGCCGCGCCATCCAGGCCGTGTGCGAAGGCCGCGCCACGGGCGACCTCACCACCATCGAGGACCCGACCGCCATCCAGCAGTTGCAGGACGCGGTGCTGCGCTGAACAGGCGCTGAACCTGCGTCAAGCCGGCGCCGACCTCAGACCGCCGTCTGGTGGATGAGGTCGCGCACGCGCGGGTAGATCTCGCGCTGCCAGCGCTTGCCGCTGAAGACGCCGTAGTGGCCCACGCCGGTCTGCACGTGGTGGTTGCGCCAGTACGGCCGCACCGCGGTGCACAGGTCTTGCGCGGCCACGGTCTGCCCGACGGCGCAGATGTCGTCGCGCTCGCCTTCGACCGTCATCAAGGCCGTGCGGCGGATGGCGCTGGGGTCCACCACCGTGTCGCGCCACGACAGGCTGCCACGCGGCAGGTCGTAGGTCTGGAACACCTTGCCCACGGTCTCCAGGTAGAACTCGGCGGGCAAATCGGCCACGGCGAAATACTCTTCGTAGAAGGTCTGTGTGGGCTTGGCCTCGTCGTGCAGGCCGGCCGCCACGCGCTGGCGCATGTCCTGGAAGGCCTGGCGGTGGCGGGCCTCGTTCATGCTCATGAAGGCCGACAGCTGCACAAAGCCGGGGTACACGCGCCGGCCGGCGCCACGCCCGGTCCAGGGCACCGTGTGGACCAGGTTCTCCTCGAACCAGCTCAGCGGCTTGCTCGTGGCGAGCTCATTGACGGCGGTCGGGTTGACGCGGCAGTCGATGGGGCCGGCCATCAGCGTCAGGCTGCGCGGCTGGGCGGGATGGCCGTCCTGGGCCATGAGCGCCGTGGCCGACAGCGCCGCCACACAAGGCTGGCAGATGGCCATGAGGTGCGCGCCCGGTCCCATGCGGGTCAGGAACTGGATGAGGTGCTCGGTGTAATCGTCCAGTCCGAACACGCCGTGCTTGAGCGGCACGTCGCGGGCGTTGTGCCAGTCGGTGATGTAGACATCGTGGTCTTGCAGCAGGGTGCGGATGGTGTCGCGCAACAGCGTGGCGAAATGCCCTGACATGGGCGCCACCAGCAGCACGCGCGGCTGCTCGGGTGCACCCTCTTTGCGAAAGCGCAGCAGCGTGCCAAACGGCGTGCGCATGACCTGCTCTTCGACGATCTCGCATTCGCGGCCCTGGCTGACCACGCTGTCGATGCCGTAAGCCGGCCGGTGGTGGGTCAGCGCCAGGCGCGCGAACACTTCGCAGGAGGCCAGCACGCTGCGCGCCAGGGCGCCGCCGGCCATGATCTCCTCGATGCTGGACTGCGCCGGCCCGTCCGGCAGGAGGCCGTGGAGGGTGTCGGCCAGGCTGCGGGCAGCCGCCCGCCATGGTGCCATGGCGGTGTGGTGGGTCTCGTAGGCGGCATACAGCATGAGCGTCTCTTGTGATGTCGTCCAGCGACGGGATGCGTCTGGGTGAGCAAGTTGCGAGCCACCCTGTCGCGAGGCCTCGCCATGGCACGCACCTTGCACGTGCATGGCAAAGAACCCCACCCGCCGGAGACACCATGGCCACCGTCGCCCCACCCGCTGTGAAGACGCGCGCTGCCGCGAAAAAGGCCCCGGCCTTGAAAGCGAACACCGCGAAGCCCGCTGCGGCGGTGTCGCACGGCACCACGCTCACGCTCACCAGCAAGAACTACTCTTCGTGGTCGCTGCGCGGCTGGTTGCTGGTGCGTTTCGCCGGCCTGCCCTTCGAAGAGCGTGTGCTGCCGCCGGACGACCCGTCCACCCGGGCCGAGATTTTGTTGCTGTCCTCGTCCATCCTGGTGCCCAGCCTGGTGCACGAAGGCGTGCACGTCTGGGACACCCTGGCCCTGGCCGAGTACCTCCACGAGGTCTGCCCCGAGGCCCGGCTGCTGCCCACGGACCGCGCCGCGCGTGCGCACTGCCGCGCCATCAGCGGCGAGATGCACTCCGGCTTCGCCTCGCTGCGGGCTTCGCTGCCCATGAACCTGCGCGCCCACTTCCCGAAATTCAAGGTCTGGTCGCGCGCCCAGGCCGACATCGACCGCATCTGCACCATCTGGCGCGACTGCCTGGCCCAGTACGGCGGTCCCTTCCTGTTCGGCCAGCACCGCACCATCGCCGACGCCATGTACGCGCCGGTCTGCACGCGCTTCATCACCTACGACGTGCCGCTGGACCCGGTCTGCGCGGCCTACCGCGACCTCATGCTCGGCCAGCCCGAGATGCAGGAGTGGCTTCGCGGCGCCCAGGCCGAGCCCGCCGACATCGACGAGCTGGACGTGGAGTTCTGACCGACGCTGAGGCCCTGAAGCCCTGAGGCCACCCAGCACTCAGGCCTCGGGGCCATCCCACGGGGTTGGCGGCGGGATCTCGCACACCGCGGGCACATCCACCGTGCCGAAATCGGCAGGGCCGACGATCTCCAGGTACTCCATGTCCGGCGAGTAATCGAACAGGTAGTGGCGCACGCCGGGGCGCTGGTGCACGCAGTCACCGGCCTTCACCAGGGTCTCCTGGTCCTCGTACATGAAGCGCGCCCAGCCCTGGGTCATGATGACGATCTGGAAATCGGCCTCATGTCGGTGCCAGCCGGTGCCCTTTTCGGGGGCATGGTTCGCCTTGACGAGGTGCGCGATCACCTTGCCCTGGGTGGCTTTGGCGATGCCCAGGTCCTTGTAGAGGAAAAAATCGCGCAAGCCGTCGCTGCGCCAGACGGCGTCTTCCGCCTTGAGGTGGGAAAACTGGGTCGGAGTGTCCTGCATGGCGAGGTCCTTTCTGCGCCCAAAGCGCACAGCCCTTGACGCAGGCTCGCCACGCACGATTCATTCCCGGCACAATGCAGCTTTCGAGTGCACGCGAGCCGACATCCATGAAACACACGCCAGCCCTGACCGACGCCGACATCAACGAGCTTGACGAGCTGCTGGCCGCCGTGCCGGCGCCTTTTGAAACCGTCGATGCCGTCATCCTCGATGGCTACCTGGCCGGCGTGCTGGTGCAGCCCGTGCACCTGGAGCCCGAGCAGTGGCTGCCGCCCATCTTCGGCACCGAAGGCATGCCCGAGGGCGGTGTGCCGAACTGGAGCGAAGCGCAGCACAACCGCCTGATCGAGCTGATCACGCGGCGCAAGGACGAAATCCTGCGCGGCATCCTGGAAGAAGGCTGGTTCGACCCCATCGTCCCGATGATCGAAGACGATGATGGCAAGCCCGCTGAGGGCAAGGACGCCCTGGAAGGCCTGGGCTACTGGGCCGCCGGCTTCGAATGGGCCCTGGCCAACTTCCCGCAGCTGGAAGAAGCCGCCCTGCCCGGCGTGCCCGACCTGCTGGACTCCATCTGGCGCCACCTGCCCGAGCAGGACGAAGCCCAGCAAGCCCTGACCCAGGCCCTGGACGAAGAGCACCCGCTCAAGAACATCGACGACGGCATCGAGGCCATGGTCTTCGACGTGGTGGACCTCGCCCAGATCGGCATCGAGCAACGCCACAAGGTCGAAACCGTGGTGCGCGACGGCCCCAAGGTCGGCCGCAACGACCCCTGCCCCTGCGGCAGCGGCCGCAAGTACAAGCAGTGCCACGGCGCCAACTGAGGCCCGCTCCAGCCCCGCTCCCTGAGACCTCCGCCGATGTCGATGCCCGCACCGACCGTGGCCGGCCTGCGCCTGCAGCTGGCCTCTGACCTCCACCTGGAGCGCTACCCCGACTTCGTGCTGGAAGCCGACCCGCAAGCCGATGTGCTGGTGCTGGCCGGCGACATCGGCTCTTACCAGGCGGGCTCTCGCCTGGCAGAGCGCGCAGATGCCGAGTTCGGCCTCGGCCAGTTCTCGCCGCTGCGCCCAGGTTCGCCCTGGAAGCGCGTGCTCTTCGTGCCCGGCAACCACGAGTTCGATGGCATCGAGCTCGCCGACGCCCACCCGCGCCTGCGCGCCACCTGTGAGCGCCTGGGCATCACCTGGCTGGACGGCGAGGTGGTGGTGATCGGTGGCGTGCGCTTCGTG
>CAIQIL010000542.1 GCA_903871865.1 uncultured Burkholderiales bacterium | reverse complement strand
TCACACGCATGTGCGCCGTGGATGAAACAGGCAGCAACTCCGTGACGCCCTGGACAACGCCCAGAAAGCCGATCTGGAGATAGTCCAATGAGGCGAAGCCAGTGTCAACGGCGCCGGTGCATGATGCTGTCAAATTGGCTCCCAAAAGTCAACCTATGATCCCTGGTCAAGCCTTGGCTTGAGGTGTTGGATAGTCGTACGATTTTAGAGGACCACATGGCACAACTGCGCGGTGAGTTCAGGGCTTGCAACTGGATCGCCGTGAAACTTCCGGTCGCCTATTCATGCTTTCGCTGCAATGCTGAATTCCGTGTCGCTCCACCCCTGCCGTACGGATTTGCAAGTCGAAGAATACTGACGAATCCGAAGGTTAATTACGGACACTGGTCACGCTACTACGCAGGCGTGCAAGTCGCTTGAGGACTGGTGTTGCCATAAACAGTGCAAGAGCTAGTCGAGGATAAAACCAGCCCAGGGCTGAGCCAGCTAAAAATAACAAGGTCAGCCCAGAACTAAGCCTCACTTCAAACCGGTTTTGCGCCAAAGCCTGTTCTTCCTTCACATGATCAGAAACCGCCAGCCGTAGCCGCACAAACAAGAAAGAAACAGCGGCCATCACCAAACCATAGACGCCAACAGACAGTGGTGCGGCCCAGTGAGTTTCGCCTGCGAAGGCTGTTGCGAACGGAATCAGTGACATGCAGAACAAGAGCGATCCGTTGAGCACCAAGATGCGCCGATTGATTACATAGACGCTTGCGAAGACGTCGTGGTGATTGAGCCAGACCGTCAAGGTCCGCCCCACCGACGTGGGTGTGGAGGCCGACTGCCGAGGCCTAGTCCATGACACCGTGGAGGCCTTCGGCCAGCTCGACACCCTGGTCAACAACGCCGGCATGTCGGCCCACGCCCTGCTGGAAGAAGTCACCGACCTGGCCTGGTACGAGCAGCTCATGCGCATCAACCTCTGGGGCAGCGTGTGGTGCACCCATGCCGCACTGCCGCACCTGAAAGCCAGCAAGGGGCGCATCGTCGCCGTCTCCAGCCTGGCAGGGCTGGTCGGCGTGCCGGGCCGCACCGCCTACAGCACCACCAAGTTCGCCATGAACGGCTTCTTCGAGGCCTTGCGGGTGGAACTGCAACCGCACGGCGTGTCGGTCACCCTCGCCTACCCGGGCGTGGTGGCCACCGACATCCGCTACCGCGGCTTCAACGCCCAGGGCGATGCCGCGGGCAAGAGCGGCCTGGACGAGTCCGGCGCCATGACCGTGGAAACATGCGCCCGCCTCATCCGCGAAGGCATGGAACGCCGCGAGCGCGACATCGTGATGTCCTTCAAAGGCAAGCTCAGCCGCTGGATGAAACTGATCGCGCCAGGGCTTGTCGACCGATTGGCGCTCAAAGCGTTGAACCAGGACGTCCGCCCCCACTGAGCTCGCGCTTGACGCCCACGCAGCCCTGAACCCGCACAGATCAGGCCGCAGACGCCCAGCACACCCGCATGACACCCGACCATGCCCTTTAGAATGGACAGGGATTGAAGGAATCACCATGGAACCCATCATTGGCAGCATCGTCGCCCTGATCACGCCCCTGCATGCAGACGGCAGCGTGGACTACCCCACCCTGCGGGCACTGATCGACTGGCACATCGCCGAAGGCACCGATTGCATCGGCGTCGTCGGCACCACCGGCGAGTCGCCCACCGTGTCGGTGGAGGAGCACTGCGAAATCATCCGCGTGGCGGTGGAACAGGCTGCGGGCCGCGTGCCCGTCATGGCCGGCGCCGGCGCCAACTCGACGCGCGAAGCCATCGAGCTCACCGAGTTCGCCAAGAAGGTCGGCGCAGACTGCACCCTGCAGGTCGTGCCCTACTACAACAAGCCCACGCAAGAAGGCATCTACCAGCACTTCAAGGCGATCGCCGAAGCGGTCGATCTGCCGATGATGCTCTACAACGTGCCCGGCCGCACCGAGGCCGACATGAGCGTCGAGACCGCCTTGCGCTGCG
>CAIQIL010000541.1 GCA_903871865.1 uncultured Burkholderiales bacterium | reverse complement strand
CCTGTTGACGCGCGCGCCTCTGCTAAACGTCCCACTTCCCAGGGGGACGATATGTATATTATGTCAACCAAGCGGCGGAGAAAAAGAACAAAGGACGCCACGGTCAGCAGCATCAAAACCGGGTTGTTCACACCCGGTTTTTTTTCGACTACTCAGCTCGGCGCATGAGGATCATGACGCCATGCCGAGAAAACAAAAATGGGAGGTCGGCGGTGTCACTGTGACCAGGTCGCATATTCGACTTTGGATGCAATCCGTTGCTCACCGAATTCCGCCCCGTCAATGGGATTACTACGTCAAAAACTGGCAAGTGCCGCACAAGATCGCCGGCGAACTGCGCCGGGGCACCTTCCACGAGACTGTCCAGCGCGCCGCGGCTGACGCCGGCGTGAAGCTGCGCAAGCCACGCAGCCCCAGCACCATCAGCCGCCTGCGGCAGTCCTGGCCGAGCCCCGCAAATGACGCTGCTCCAGCAGCTGCACCAGCGTCTCGAGCTTGGTGATTCGGGACTCCGTGCGCATCAGCAGCCCCACGATGGCCAGAATCACCCCGCCATTGAGCACGGCCAGCACTTCGGTGCCCATCATCACTTGGCCTCGCGCTCGGGCATCAGCACCGCGTGCGCGGCCGCGGATGCCGTGATGGCGTCCAGGGCGTCGCCGTAGGGCGCCAGGTTGGGTGCCAGCTTGAGGGCCTGGGCCAGGATGGCCAGGCCAGCGCCGGTCGATGGTTCACGCAGTCGGTTCAAAAGCCATTTCATGATCACATCCCTGAGAAGTTGCCGGCGTTGTTGAAAAATGACGCACCGGTGCCGATGCTGGCCAGCGTGCCCTGACCGCCTCCGGGACCGGCCTGGGCGGACGTGGCGGGCAGCACAGAGGCGCCCTGCACGCTCACGCCGTAGTAGCGCGGGTCGAATGGGTCGATGGTGCCGAAGACGCCCGGGCCCGAGAGCTCGGAGAAGGTCGCGTCGGTCGGCGTGACGGTGCGCGGCGTGGTGGTGGTGCCAATGCCCACGCTCGAGAAGTTGAAGATGTCGGTGGCGCTGTGCCAGGCGCTCGAGGCCGCATCGCTCAGGCCCGACCAGGCAGAGCCGATGGCGTCCCCCACGCGGCCGGGAATGCCGGTCACGGTGTCGATGGCGCTGCCCGCGGCTTTGGTGGCCTTCCAGGTGACGTACAGCACCGCGATGGCCGCGGCGCCGTACAGCACCAGCTTGGGGTCAATCGGCGGCGTCTTCATCACATGCCCAGCGACAAGTCATCAGCGTTCCACAGGCTGGACAGGTCCAGGCCGCCGATGGAGGGCGCCACATCGACCGAGCCGAAGCCCACGCCGAGGTTGTCCAGCGACTTGTTCCACAGGTCACCCATGCCATCCACCACGGCCGTGCCGTTGATGCCAGGCGTTGCCACGCTGCCCGAGCTCGAGGGCGTGCCGCTGATCCAGTTCAGGATGCCGTTGACGGCGCCAGCCACCACGCCCGCGGTTTGCGTGGGCGTGGCGTAGCGGCCTTGCTGCTGCTGCAGCTGCAGCGCACGCTGGCGGGCCTGCTGAGCCGGCAGGCTGGCGGCGTTCGCGCGCTTGGCCATGACCAGGTAGAGCAACACGCCGGCGCCGCCGACAATGAGAAGGTCTTGGGTTTTCATCACGCGGTCCTCGTTCCGCCGGCCTGCTGGTACACGTTGCGCAGGTCGGCCAGTTTCTGGGTGGGTTGTCCGTAGGTGGCACCAGGCAGGCTTGCCCAGATGCCCTTGCACTTCGAGATGGCCTGGTCAAAGCGGCCGGCCTTCACGTCGTTGAGTGCGCCGGCTTCGCTGATCAGCTCCACGGCCGCGCGGTCCTGGCTGGCCGGCGAGAAGTCGGGCAGGCTGAGCTTTGCGCGCAGGCGGTCCCAGGTGTTCACGCGGGTGGTGCCGCCGCTGGGCAGGTCCGACACGGCCATGAACTGGTAGGCGCCGGCCGCGCTGGTCCAGAGCGTCTTGCCATTGGCCGTGAAGCTCTTGGCCACGCGCGGGTGGTCGCTGAAATCGTTGAAGAAGTTGGGCCCGCCGCGGGTGGCAAAAATGGCCTGGTAGCCGTTGGGTCCGGCCGTGCCCTCGCTGAAGCGGATGACCTTGAGGAAGGCGTTGACGTTGGGGTCGTTCATAGGGTCGGTCGAGTCCAGGAAGCCGGTGAAATCCCAGGTGCGGGGGTCGAGGGTCAGCACGGCCTGTTCGAACAGAGGCACGCCCTGGGGCACCTCTTCGACGTCCTGGCCGGCCAGGTCGAAGCCATCGAAGGCGCCGACCAGGTAAAGCACGGCGCCGACGCCGGCCAGCGCCGCGATGGCGGTGACGGGCGTCAGCTTCATGGCTTGATGCCCACCAGCTCGAGCCGCAGGGCAACGGCCTCGGTTTCCAGGTTGGCCAGCTTGTTGGCGGCGAACGCCGGCACGGCCTGGCCCTTGGTCTGCGCCACCAGAGATTCACGCAGGCTGCGCGCGCTGGCTTTGTCGATCTCTTCCAGGCGCATGTTGATCTGCGCCGTTCGCAACTGGCCAGGCGTGGCCTGGGGGCCGGCATCGACCTTGGCCAGCTTGGCGCGCTTGACCCACACGCCGCCCACCATGGCGACTTCCTGGCCTGCACCAGGTGCAGGCGGTGCATCGGTCGTGGCGTTTCGGGGGATGAGGAAGCGGCCGGCCTCGAGGGGGTCCGGCGTGGCCTCGCTGGTGCCGATGTAGGTGCCGTCCTCGGCGTAGTTGTGGACTTGCATGTCAGTACTTGATGCAGGGCAACATGGCGACGTTGCGGGGGCGGGTTTCAGCACCGCCAGTGTTTGCGATAGCACCAGCACCTGTTGGCCCGTACAGACCACCACCGCCGAGGCCACCAGTTGCGGCGCCTGGATAGGTGATCGCCGCAGTGCCGCCCGTAAACCCGTGTCCGTGGCTCACAACCTCATGAGCTTGCGCACTGCCCAGCGCACGGCCGGTGTCCACGCCTCGGCCGCTGTCCAGGCCGCGCACGAACTCACCGCGCAGGTCAGGGATGGCAAAGGTGGTGGCGCCATCGCCGACGCCATAGGTGGTGCCGATGGCCAGGAACAGGGCCGCATAGGTGGTCCGGCTGACAGTCGAGCCATCGCACGCCAGCCAGCCGGCCGGCGCGGCCGCACCGGCGAAGTGCTTGACCAGGCCGGCCGGAATACGGGCTTGCGTTCGAAAGGCCATTACTCGCCTTCCATTTGAAAGACCGACACGTTGCCAGACTCTGAGATGGCGGAAATGCTTTGTGTGTGGACGTAGTCCGTGAACTCGAGATAGTCGCCAGGGCCCAATTTCAAGCCGGTTCCGACCACGGCATTGTCAGGGGCTGAGCCACCCAGCTGAAGCCATATCGCAGTTGTTTGAGACAGGTTTTGAATCGCGAAGTAAACCCGGTTTGCATTGGGGTACTTGATGACGGTTGAAGCCGCTGCAATGACTTGGTTTGTCGGCATCAACCGACCACGTCGAGCCGTGTTTTTGACGACTTCTACAGACCCGCTGAAGGTCTGGTCTTCGTATCCGGCATCACCGACGAACACCACGCCGCTGTTAGCCGCACCGCTGACATCGCGGATGGTGACGTCGCGGAACTTCTGGCCATCCAGCAGCCGAAAGCCCTGCCCTGCCCCCAGCTTGACACCAGGGCCACCGTCGATTGACACACGCAGGGTGCCCGAAGAAGAGCGCACGCGCACCACAGAGCCGCTGGCCGGGATCTGCAGCGACTGATTGGCCGCTAAAGTGAAGTCGTAGTCTGCGAAAGCCATCAGCGCCCCTTGCGCAATGCTGCCCACGCCACCAGGCCCACCAGGGCCAGCGACGCGATAGTGATGAAGGTGGTGCTGTTCGCCTGGCCTGTCACAGCGGTTTGCTGCTTGTCCAGGATGTGGCCCAGGCCGTCGATGGAGCCCGCAGCACCGACCGAGAACTGGCCCACGCTGGCGCCCAGGGTCGAGGCAATCTGCTTGGCCAGGCCGATGGAGTTGTCCACCGCCGAGCCGGCCACGGCCAGGGCGCCGTTGTCCAGCGCGTTGATGTTGAAGACGCTCCCCGACTGCGCCACGAAGGCGCCGGCGCCGTTGGCGGTGTCCACCTGGCGCTGGTCGAAGTTGTTCGTGGTGTTTTGGGTCGTGCTCGAGCTGCTCGAGTTACCGCCGCCGAAAAGTCCCATCAGCGCCCCCGCTTTCGCAAAAGCCAGAACAGGACCAGGCCCGCGCCAGCCATCAGCAGCCAGGACGAACCCGCGCCGGCGCCGCCTTGCACGGTCAGGCCGGCGCCCGCACTGTTGGGCACGTTGACCACCCAGTCACCCGAGCGCAGGCCCCAAACGCTGTTGTCGCCGTTCATGCCAGAGACCCCAGACGAGGCACGCGCCTCGCTGCGGTCGTTGGTGCTGATCCGGGTGTTGATGTCGCCGGCGCCCACGTCAAGCCTTGCGGGTCACGAAGTACAGGAACACGGCGCCCATCACCAGCAGCTCAGGCGACAGCGTGATGCCGCGCGCCTGGTTGGCCTGGTTGGCCTGGGTGCCCAGGCCCTGGGTGGTGCCGCGCACGTAGGGCTGGCCGTACTGGTCCACAGCCACGTCCACCGAGTTGCCGGCGCCGCTGGACATGCGAAGGCTCGCATCGGTGCCGGAGAAGATGTCGCCCAGGGTGTAGAAAAAGCTCTGTGCGAACTGGCTCTGACGCGCCGCGTCCTGCACAAAGGCAGTCTGCGGCGTGCCGGTGGTGATGGCATCCATGGCTCCCCCGATCAGTACACGTCCAGGGGCTCGAGCACTTCGACTTCGATGGTGATGGTTTCACCAGCGGAGAAGGTGCCGAACACTTGGCAGGTGGTGCAGCCGGCCGCGGGGCGGGTGTCCAGAATGCGGCCTTCCAGCACGTTGTCCGCGATGAAGTCCAGCATGAACAAGCCAGCCTGGGGAACCTTCAGGTACTCGGTTTGGTTGAAGTTGTTCACGGCCGCGCTGTACGGATCCAGCTCGCGCACGCCGTTGCGCTCCACACGCGACGCGGTCATGTTCGAACTGAAGACCGCAATGCGCTTGAAGATGGAGCCGCCGGAGTTGGGGTCCAGGTGGGGGATGGTCAGCGCGAATTCGCCGGCCGCGCCGATGGTCTGGGTGATGCGGTGCACGCGGGCGATCAGCGGGCGCACGCCGGCGTACTCAGGCGACACCTGGGGCGTGCAGATCTCAGCCATGCCCTGCAGCGTGGGCGCCGTGGCGCCGCTGATGGCCACTTCCAGGCGAAGGTCGCGGATGCCGACAGTGGTGTCCAGCGTGCCGCCTTCCATGCCCAGCTTCGTCTTGGCGCGCAGCTCGAGGAAGTCGAGCGTCAGGAAGTTGGCATTGGCCGTGATGCCGCGGTACTGGTTGCGGGCGTCGAGCTTGGAGCCGTCGGTGTCCACGATCACCTTGCCGTTGGCCTTGAGCTGCAGGCCCGTGATCATCGACTTCGTGAAGGTGGTGCCGCCCAGGTTCAGGATCAGGCGCTGGATGCCGTAGCCGAACAGGTGGCGCAGGTCAGTGTTTGCGGTGCCCGATGCCACCACGTTGTTGAAGGGCTGAAGGCGGAGGCTGGTTGCACTCATGGTGTGGCCTCGCTTTACAGCACGTCTTTGACGATGGGGACTTGCTTGGCGGCGATCACGCCACCGACGCCCAAAATGGCACCCTTGACGGTGTTGCTCTTGGCGTACTTGAAGCCGAAATACAGGGCGCCCAACACCAGGGCGGTCTTCATGAGAGGGTTGGAAAAGTTCATGGGGTAACCCGGTGGTTGGGGGGTGAAAAAGACACCCCCCGAACCTACAGAGCCAGCCCGCACGCCGTCAAATTAGCCTCCTAAGGACGCCCGCCTTAGGGAGAGCGTTTGCGCCCGAAGGACAGCGCACCTTTTTTTGCAACTTTCTCGCCGTCGCCCCTTTCGAGGTAATGCAGCTGCTCGAGGTTCATCAATTCCTGGGGGTCACAGCCCAGGCGCACGGCCACCGCTTTGGCGTCGGGCAGGTAGCCCAGGCCGGCGCAGTGAACCATGGTGCAGTTGCCCAGGAAGTCTTTGTCGATGGACGCCGGCCGCTGGCTCGTGCCCACCACCGACAAGCCACGGTGCCGCCCCAGCAATGTCACCTCCTGCCATGCACCAGGTGCCCAGCTCGGGGACGTGACAAAGGCCAGCTCCTCGAGGACGGCGAACACCGGCCGGGCCTTGGTGCTCGAGGCCATCAGGGCCCGGCAGAACAGGTCGAACTGCTGGGCCCGGACCTTCTTGTCGCCCGATGGATAGAACACCACGCGCCAGCGTGCGCCCTTCATGCCGCGGATGACCGCGCCCAGGTCGGTGGTGCCCTCCCCTTCGTACTCCTGCATCAAGTCCCACACCGCCAGGCGCGGGGGCTTGACCTTGGCAAGCAGCTGCTTAACCCAGGCGCTCTTTCCCATGCCACGCGATCCCAGCGCGGCGATCAGCTGGGCGTCAGCCATGGGCGGCCGCCGGTGCGTGCGGCGGGTAGTCGTACACCTCCGACATCGGCACCACCTGGTGCTGTTGCGTGGCCTGGCCCTGGCGCTGCTGCTCGAGCTGCTTGGACAGCGCGCGCTGCTTGAGCTCTTCCATGGCCAGGCGGTAGGCGCCCACCAGGATCGGGCCGGCCACCAGCGCGGCGCCCAGCTCGGGCATGTTGTCCACCTTGCCGCCCAGGGACACACCGTACTTGTCGAGCACGGGGCCGATCGCCTGGCCGCACAGCTTGGCGTTGGCCTCGTTCAGGCTGTTTTTGACGGAGGCCAGGCCGAAGGCTTGCCCCAAGAATTCGCGGGCACCTTCCAGCAGCATGGCCACGGCGTCAGCATTGCTCATGCCGGGCGCCTGGTCGGGCGCCGGCACTGCTTGGCCAGGCTGACCAGCCACGGGGGTTTCAGGGGTGATGTTGTCCGCTTGCGCGGCGATTTGGTCAAGGTCGCTCATGGTCAAAAGCTCAGGTGGAAGCCCCCGGCCTCGGCCGGGGCAGGTTGTGGGGTGGGGGCAGCTGCGGCCGTGCGCGAAGGCTTGGGGGTCTTCGGTGCCGGCGCGGGCGCCGGCTCAGGGTCCGCCTGAGGCTGGGGCATCTGCTGCAGCCAGGCTTTGGCACAGTCGCTGCCCCACTTTGCAAAAGACGACTTGTCGCAGCTCTGGCAGGTGTAGGACAGGGTTTTTGTGGCCGGCGCCTGGCGAACCATCACGGGCTCACCACAAGTGCGGTTTTCGCAGGGCATCCGCCCCAGCTTTGCTTTCACGTTGGACATTGCCGCCCCCTTGTTGCGTTACAGACCCAGGATGCGCAGCGATGCCGAGGGCACCGTCACCAGCGCCTGGTCGAGATCGAATTGCACCTGCACCGCCTCAGGCTCGCCGGCGGCGGCCTGGTTGTTGGTGTTCACCACGCGGCCGGCCTGGCCGGCGCGCGGGTGTTCCTGGTCGATGACCAGGACGGCTTGATAGGCTTGAAACATCGTTTTCTCCATGGCCGGAAAGCGCCGGCCGTCGCATCGCGGCAAGACGCCGCTGATCCATCACCCGCGGGGTCGCGCCCCGCACCAGGTCAGCAGCCAGGCCATCACCCTGGCCGCCACCCGAATCACTCGCTCCATCGAAACCCCCAAAACGCCCTCAGGCGCGTTTTTGTGCCTGCTCTGCTGCCCTGCCCTGCACCCCTGCCCGTTCGATCAGCCATCGCCCGATTTCGGGCCTCCCCGCGTGGTCGGCTTGCTCGGTGCCCGTTCGCGGGCTGGGTCTTTGCCAGAAATTCCGGGCCCCGCGTCATCAAGACCGTGTGCCGTCGCATCGCCCACCTGGTGGCCAGGCGATCGGATCGGGGGGGCGTGCCCCGCAGGGGCGGATGCCTGGCCCCCTGGGGGGCCCTGGTGATCAACCCCAGGCAGCACATCGCCCAGGGCCGTCATCGCAGGCACCACGGGGGGGGTGCCCCGCAGGGGCGGATGGCTGGCCCCCTGGGGGGCCCTTTTTTTCCCCCGCTCGCGGGCGAGTCGGTCGCTCAATTCCGCTGCTCTTTTGCGGCCGTCGCCTGTGGACAACTTATCCACATGAAGGGGTAGGGGAAGTAATGAATTAATCTCCTGATACACCTGCCCTGAACCCTGCCCAGATGTGGGGGCCTGCTTCGGCTTTGCCCTGTGTTCATCGGCCTTTCGGGGCGACACCCCCCTGCCCTGAACCCTGCCCTGTTCCTTCGTGGACGTGCCGAAGCCTTCACGCGTCAAAACGAGAATTTCGAGGGCTCCGGTCTGCTCGTTGGTGCGCTTGTCGCGGCCGGTCAGGCCCACCCCGGCCAGGTGGTCCAGGGCGGTGCGGATCTGCTTCAGGGTGGGCACTGGCACGCGTGGGCCGTGCTCGGGGGCGTCATAGCCCAGCAGCGCGGCCAGCTGGGCGTAGGAGGTGCGAACGCGGCCGCTCTTGAAGTCGGACATGGCCACCAGCTCGAGGTACAGCCAGCGCACCCAGGCGGGCAGCTGGCGCAGCGTCAGAAGCTCGTGATCCTTGAGGACGGCAAAGGCAGGGGCAGCGTGGCGCGCGTGCGCCACGGTGTGGACGAGTCGCACCGCGTCAGTCCTGGTCGAGGTGCTGGGGGCACAATCCGCCGCGCTGGACGGGGAAGTCGCCCAGGGCGCACCGCAGGGGGTGGCCAGGGAAGCCGCCGCACACGAAGCGGCAGGTTTCGCAGCGGTCGCGCTCTTTGGGGCCCTGGTAGCCCTGCTGCTGCATGGTGAATCGCTGGCCAGTTGGAGCTGTTGACCAGGTCGGCAAGCCGGGGATTTCCGCGGTGGCCAGGTCGGAGGTATTACGCATGGCCCACCTCCACCAGGTCGCCGAAATCATCGACCACTGCGTAAATTATTGCCGCCGTACCTGATTCGAGAATCTTGCCGAAAAACCATGATTTCAAGCCATGGTCAATAAATACGCAGTAAAGGCCAGGGCAAATATGGCCGCGAGTATGTCGAAAAAAAGAAAAGATTTTGCCAATTGTGGCAACCCCATATCTGTCATCAAATTGCACTTGCATTTGCCGCCTCCTTTTTCATGGCGGTCGTTTCGACCAGGAGGGCGTGCAGTTGCAGCACGTTGGCCAGCGTCTTGGCCTCGAGGGGGGAGAGGTACAGCACCTGGCCACCGATCATCGCGGCGCCGGTCAGCTGCAGGCGTACTGCGCCGCGGGCCGGAAGGCCCGCCACGGCCGCATGGCCCTGGTCATTTACACAGATTTGCATGGTCGATCCCGTCACGATCTACCCAGCCCGCCACCCACCCCCTAAGGGGGGAACCCCGACACAAACCTAGGGGTGACGGCCCGGCAGTTGTTGAAGTGCCGGGGTCCGAGAGGCATCCTATCTACAACCCTAGAAGACGTCTACACCCCATGAAGACATTGCGCACTGTGTAGCATGTAGGGGACACTTCAGCACCGCCCTAAGGGGCTCTTTCTAAGGTGACGGCCTTGAAAACCACTCTTGACTGGATCAACGAAGCAGAAAAGCGCCTCGGCCTGAGCGACTACGCCATGTCGAAGCGCCTGGGGGTGTCCACCGCCCAAATGAGCCGCTACAGGACGCGGAAAAGCTACCTGGGCGACGACACCGCCATTCGCTTGGCGCACCTCCTCGAGGTCGATCCCTTGCCCATCCTTGCCGCGGCCGCGGCCGAGCGCGCCACCTCCGACGACGCCCGCCAGGTCTGGTCGAGGTACGCCGAGGTCATGGCCAGCCTGGCAGGAATTGCAGTTGTGGGTGGAACCCTATTAACTGCCCCTGTTGACGCGCGCGCCTCTGCTAAACGTCCCACTTCCCAGGGGGACGATATGTATATTATGTTAACCATCGTGTGTGGAAAGATGCTGAACTTGGCGTCTGTGGCTTCAGGGTAAGCGATGGGACGCACCTGCCGAGCAGTCAGAGTCTTTCCTTTACGATGGATCGGTGCGACATTGAGTGCCGCGTTAAAGATGACCCGTTAAGGCCAGGCGTGAGAAAGTTCGAAGCATCCTCCTCATCGCCCATGGCGCCACCGCCTGCGCCATGGGGGCGCCCGGTGGCGTCTGTGCGTGAGCTGCGCCCGTTGGTGGCCGACCCGGTCGAGTCCCAGGTGCTGGACGAGGTGTTGCGCACAGGCCTGCAGGGGCTGCGCTTTCCGCATGAACTGGAAAGCCGCTTCCAGCAAGAAACCGGCCCGCAGCGTCTGCGCACCTTGCTTGTCAGCAGCGCGCTCGTCAGTGTGCTGTTCAACTGGCTGCTGCTGTCCGACTGGATGATGATCCCGGATGTGTTTGACACGGCCCTCCACTGGCGCCTGTTCATCTACACGCCGGCCACCTTGGCTGGGCTTTTCGTCCTCATGCGCATGCCCAGTCCGCGCCTGCGCGAAGCCATGATCGTGGTGGCAGGTTGTTGTGCTGCGGCGCTCAACACCTGGTTGTGCGTGCGCAGCCAGGACGCTTTGGCCGGGCCCTATCTGGTCAGTGTCACGGTCATCGTCGTGTACTGCAACACGGTGGCGCGCTTGCGGTTTCGCCCTGCGCTGGTGCTCGACAGCCTGGTCGTGGCGATCTATTTCTACGGCTGGTGGCAGGTGCCCGACGCACCCGTCACCATCATGGCGCCAGGGGCGTTGACCCTGATCTCGGCCGTGGTGTTCACCTTGTACGGCGCCTACTCCCAAGAGCGCGATGTGCGGGAGAACTGGCTGCGCTTGATGCGCGACCGCGTGCTGCAAGACGAGTTGCGCCAAGCCAACGCCCGCCTGGAAGCCGCATCGCGCAGCGACTTGCTGACCGAACTGGCCAGCCGGCGTCATTTCGACGCGTCCTTGCTGGCGATGTGGGCCCAGGCCCGCGAAGATGGTCATGAGATCTCCCTCATGCTCATCGACATCGACGACTTCAAGGCTTACAACGGACGGCAAGGCCATCTGCGGGGCGACGCTTGCCTCAAGGCAGTGGCTGGCATCCTCAAACACCGCTTGCGCCGCCCGGAGGACATGGTCGCCCGCTTCGGCGGCGAAGAGTTCATCGTGGCCATGAGCGACACCTCGTTGCAGACGGCCGTGGGTGCGGCCGAGCGCGTTCGCAAGGGTGTGGAGGCGCTGGGCGATGTCACCGTGAGCGTGGGCGTGTCCTGCATGCGGCCCAACTCGCCGCATGCGAACATGGCGCAACTGCTGGCCGCGGCCGACGAGGCCTTGCACCTGGCCAAGAAGCGCGGTCGCAACCGTGTCATTGCCTTCGGGACCCAGGATTGACCATGAGCACCGCGGCGCAGCCCCCTCTTCAGCCCTTCCCTGAAAGCGATTTCGGCGCCTTCCGCCAGCGCACGTCCATGGACCGCATCCACGAGCTGCTGGAGCATGGCTTCCCATGGATGTCCTTCCCCTCCGACATGGAGCAGCAGTTCCAGCAGGATGGCGCAGCGGCGCGTGCCCGGCATTTCCTGATCAGTGGCCTGATTTCGCTGTTCATCTACAACGGTTTCCTGTTGGCCGATTACCTGATGGCCCGCGATGTCTTCTGGCTGGCCGTGGAGTTGCGCCTGCTGGTGTTCACGCCCATTTCGCTGTTGGCGCTTTACGGCTTCCACAAAGGCACCCTGCCCTGGTTGCGCCAGGCCCCGCCCAGCATCGTGGATGTGCTGGCCTTGCTGGGCGGCATCGGTGCGGCGGTCAGTCTGGCCATCATCCTGATGCTGTCGCGCAGCCCGCTGGTGTACTTCTACCCGGTGGGGTTCATGGTCGTCATCACCTATGGCAACGTGGTGCAGCGGCTGCGGTTCTGGTTCGCGGCCGTGTTCACAGGGGTCTTGCTGGGCACCTTCGTGGCGGGCGTGATGGCCACCCCAGACTTCCCTGCCCGCCTGCTGTGGCCCATCAGCTCGATGGTGCTGGCCGTGGCCATGTTCACCCTCAGTGCCAATTACTTCCTGGAGCGCGATGAGCGGCGGCGTTACCTCCTGACCCTGCGCGAGCGCGGCCTGTTGAGCGAGCTCAGCTTGGCCCACACGCGTTTGCGCGAGGTGTCTGACATCGATGCGCTGACGGGCATGCACAACCGCAGCCACATCCAGGAGCACCTGTCCTTGCTGTGGGAGCGCGCCAGGCGCGATGGTGACCCCCTCAGCGTGCTGCTGGTGGACATCGACCACTTCAAGAAATTCAACGAGCGCTACGGCAACCCGGCCGGTGATGCCTGTTTGCAGAAAGTGGCGCGTGTGCTGCAAGACGGCCAGCGCCGCACAGGCGACACCGTCGCGCGTTACGGCGGCGAGGAGTTCATGGTGGTGCTGCCGCGCACCGATGCCTCGTTCGCCGTGGGCGCGGCCGAGCGCATCCGCCAGGCCGTGGAGGCCCTGCAGGTCCGGCACGAGAGCTCAACCACGGCCTTGCACCTGACGGTCAGCGTGGGCGTGGTCTCCTGTCAGGCGGGACCACAGCTCACGGTGGCGCAGGTCATGGCGGTGGCGGAGCAGGCGCTGCAACAGGCCAAGCTCGAAGGCCGCAACCGGGTGTGCGGCCTGAGCGCTTGAAGCCTGGGCTCAGGCTGAAGCTGAGGTTCAGGTGCTCAGAGGCTTGGCCTCGACCGGGTCCAGGTGCGTGAGCACGTCCAGCACCGGCAGGGCCTGCATGACCCGCTGACGGGCTTGCACGGCGATGTCATGGCCTTGCTGCACGGTGAGGTTGCCGTCGACTTCGAGGTGGGCGTCCACCAGGATCATGTCGCCCATCCTGCGGGTGCGCAGGTCGTGCAATCCTTGCACGCCAGGGGTTTCGCGGATGAGGCTGCCGATCTGCTCGATCTGGTCTTGCGAGGCGGAGCGGTCCATCAGGTCGTGCAAGGCCTCCCAGCCGAACTCCCAGCCCATCTTGCTGACCATGAAGCCGACGATGAGCGCGGCCACGGGATCCAGCAGCGGGTAGCCCGCGAGGTTGCCGACGATGCCCAGCGCCACCACCAGGGATGAGGCGGCATCAGAGCGCGCATGCCAGGCGTTGGCGACGAGCATGCTGGAGCGCACGCGCTCGGCCGCGGCCAGCATGTAGCGGAACAGCAGCTCCTTGGCAGCGAGTGCGCCCAGGGCCACGTACAGCGCCATCACCTGCACCTTGGGGATGGTGTCTGGGTCGCTGAGCTTGTGCACGGCGCTCCAGAGCATGCCCACGCCCACGCTGAGCAGCAGCATGCCCAGCACCAGGGAGGCCGCCGTTTCGTAGCGCTGGTGGCCGTAGTGGAGGTCTTCGTCGGCCTCCTTGTGGCTGTGCCGGTTGGCCAGCAGCACGACGAAATCGGCAATCAGGTCGGACAGCGAATGGATGCCATCGGCGATCAGGGCCTGGGAGTGCGCGATCACGCCCACGGCCACTTGCACGGTGGTCAATACGAGGTTGACGGCCACGCTGACCAGGGTGCTGCGCTGGGCCACCTGGTGGCGTTCGGGCGAGTCCTGTTCGGGGTCGTCGCGGGGGTCGAGGTCGATGGCCATGCTTCAGCCCAGCCAGTCGATGTGGTGGCCGAGCTTGCGGGCTTTGGTGTCCAGGTAGCGCTCGTTTTCGGGCTGGACATCGCTTCGCACAGGCACCCGTTCTTCGACGGCCACGCCGTGCTCGCGCAGGGTGTCCACCTTGCGCGGGTTGTTGGTCATGAGCTTGACCGAGGAAATGCCCAGCGCGGAGAGGATCTCGACCGCGGCGTCGAACTTGCGCAGGTCAGCGGCAAAGCCCAGGTGCTGGTTGGCCTCGACGGTGTCCATGCCCTGGTCTTGCAGTTGGTAGGCGCGCAGCTTGTTGGCCAGGCCAATGCCCCGCCCTTCCTGGCGCAAGTAAACCACCACGCCGCTGCCGCGCTTGCCGATTTCGTTCATCGCGAAATGGAGCTGCGGGCCGCAGTCGCAGCGCAGCGAGCCGAAGACGTCGCCGGTCATGCATTCGGAATGCACGCGCACCAGGGCGCTGCCGCGGACGTCGCCCATGACCATGGCCACGTGCTCCAGGCCCGTGGCTTTTTCGCGGAACAGCTTCATGGTGAAGCTGCCGTGCTCGGTGGGCACCCGGGCTTCGGCCAGGAACTCGACCAAGGCGTGGGCCACGGGGGTCAGGGGCTCGGCGGGTTGCTCGGCGGCAGGCGGGAGGGCTGTGTCTGGGCTGGACATTCAATTTCCTTAGAGGGTCTATTTTGCCAAAGAGCACAGGCTCAGGCCGCCGCAAGGCCAAAGATGGGGTGGCAGCTCATGGACATGGGGCACCGT
>CAIQIL010000540.1 GCA_903871865.1 uncultured Burkholderiales bacterium | reverse complement strand
CGTTTGGGTGACCTGGCCTGCATCGGCGCCCTCACCGCTGCCGACCACGGCCGTGCCGCTGCGGCTGGTGTAGGTGACGGTGACCGGCTGGCCCGAGGTCTTGTCCAGGCCGATGGTGAAGGTCGCCACGCCAGCGCCTTCGTTGACCGTCACCGAGTCGATGGACACGGCCGGCTGCGCGGGCTGGGCGTCGATCACATGGATGTGCAGGGTGGCGTCGGGCACGCTGCCAGCGGCGTTGGGCGTCAGGCCGAAGTCCAGCGTCAGGTCGGTCTGGCCCTCGGCATGCTGCAGGGGCTGCTTGAGCGCGAAGGTGTACTTGCCGTCGGCAGACAGCGTCAAGGTGGCCACCTGGCTGGCATTGGGCGCCGAACCCGCGTAGCCGATCAGGCCGCCGTTGCCGTCGGACTTCCACACCACGGTCTGGCCAGAGGCCGTCACCACCGCCTGGGTGGGTGCGTGCACCGTGCCAGACACCGGGTTGCCCTCACCGTCCACCAAGGGCGATGGGCCCGAGGCACGGTTGAGGGGGCCGCTGCTCGGCATCGTGGGCGTCAGCCCGGTTTCATAGACCGTGCCTTCGGCGTCGTTGTCGTGCACCGTGACGCTGGCCGTCAGCGGGCCAGCGCCGCCAGGGGCCGTGTCACCGGTGGCCGTGGCCTGCAAGCCGACGATTTCCGTGCCTTCCACCGCGCCATCGTTCAGCGTGGGCACGCGCACTTGCAGCGAGGTCGTGCCGGGCTGGAAGACCAGCGCGCCGGTCAGCAACTCCCACAGGCCCGTCGTCGGGTTGAGCACTTCCAGCGGGGTGCTGTCCACGCCCGGGGTGATGTACTTGCCCTGGCCCGTGACCGGGTCCACGGTGCCCGTCAGCAGCTTGAGGGCCACGTCCACGGGGAAGTTCGAGGGGTGGGTCAGCGAGAGCGTGAACACCGCCGGCTGGCCTTCGACCACCGCGGGGCCCGCAGCGATCTGCACCGCGGGGCGGTCGTCGTCGACCACCGTCTGGTTGGGCCCCAGGGTGCCGCTGCCGTTGTCGAGGATGGTGCCCGTGCCGGTGCCCTTGGCGATGCCGGCGTTGCTGGGCTGGCTCAGGTCGACCTGGAAGGTTTCGCTGCCTTCGTAGGTGCGGTCGTTGACGATGGGCACCGTGACATTGACCGAGGTCTGGCCAGCGGGGATGGTGACCGTTTGGGTGACCTGGCCTGCATCGGCGCCCTCACCGCTGCCGACCACGGCCGTGCCGCTGCGGCTGGTGTAGGTGACGGTGACCGGCTGGCCCGAGGTCTTGTCCAGGCCGATGGTGAAGGTCGCCACACCGGCGCCTTCGTTGACGCGCACGTCGTTGATGCTGAGCTGGGGCTGGGTCGGCTCGGGCGTGGGCGTCACGGGCGTGGCGGCCGCTGCAGGCGTGCTGGCTTGCAGGCCCGTGACCGCGAAGATGGGCGGGGGCAGCACGCGCTCGGTGCCGAAGTCGAAGGCCAGGGGCGTCACGCCCTCGGCGATGCGGTCCACGCGCAGGCCCGACGACAGGCTGCCGGCGGGGCCGCCTTGCAGGCCGGCCGCGGGCGGGTCGAGCGGTTCGTTGCGGTTGAGGTCGGCGATGACGGCGTCTGCGGGCAGGGGCTTGGCTGCCTGCGCTGGCAGCGTGCGCACCGCGTCAGGCGCGATCTGCACCAGGCCGTTGTCTTCCGTGATGATCTGCTGGCCGCCGACGACCTTGTCGCCCACTTTCACAGTGCGCAATTGGCCGTTGGGCAGGCGCAGGAAAGCTTGGCCCCAGACGGCGGTGACGGTACCGGAAGACATGGCAAGGATCGGCATGGTTCAACCCAAAGACGGAAATCGTGCGAAGTGCACAGTCTAGGGCTTTGCAGGAGCCGATTGGCGCAGGGGTCATCCCGCGTGTGGAGGGGCAAACTGACGCGCAGCTGCCCTCCTGCGAGCTCAGTG
>CAIQIL010000539.1 GCA_903871865.1 uncultured Burkholderiales bacterium | reverse complement strand
GTACTCGCTTTCGTCGCGGCGCGGGAAGCCGCTCATGCCGCCGAACTGGCGCAGCGTGGGCATGCGGTCGCGCCGGCCGGTCAGGATCTTGTGCGGATAGGTCTGGTGGCCCACGTCCCACACCAGGCGGTCGTGCGGGGTGTTGAAGACGTGGTGCAGCGCGATGGTGAGCTCGACCGTGCCCAGGTTCGACGACAGGTGACCGCCCGTGCGCGAGACGCTCTGCAGCAGGTGGTCGCGCAGCTCGGTGGCGAGCTGTTTGAGCTCCGAGCGCGAGAGGTGCCGGATGTCGGCAGGCTGCTCGATGCGCGACAGCAGGGGGTAGGTCATGGTGCTCATCCTGGGTGGATTTCTGTGATGTCAGTGGTCGCGGTGGACGATGCGGTGCGCCAGGTCCGACAGCGGCTGCAGCGCCTGGGCCGCCAGACCGCTGCGCGAGAGGGCCGACAGCGCCTGGGCCAGCAAGGCATTGGCCTCCTGGCGCGCACCGTCCAGGCCCAGCAGGCTCACGTAGGTCGGCTTGTTCGCATCGGCGTCCTTGCCGGCGGTCTTGCCCAGGGTGTCGGAGGGCTGGGTGGCGTCCAGCACATCGTCCACGATCTGGAAGGCCAGGCCCATGGCATGGCCATAGTCGGTCAGGGCGTCCCAGGCGGGCTGGCCCGGGTGCAGGCCACCACAGGCCGCGCCCATCTGCACGCTGGCGCGCAGCAGGGCACCGGTCTTGCGACGGTGCATGTCGCGCAGGGTGGCTTCGTCCAGGGCCTGGCCGACGCTGGCGAGGTCGATGGCCTGGCCACCGGCCATGCCGGCCTGGCCGGACGCACGCGCCAGGATGCGCACCAAGCGCGCCTGCAGCACGGGCGGCACGCCAGCACCCTCGCCTTCGTCCGGCGTCAACACCTCGAAGGCCAGGGCCTGCATGGCGTCACCGGCCAGCATGGCCTGGGCCTCGCCGAAAGCCACGTGCACCGTGGGCTTGCCCCGGCGCAGCACGTCGTTGTCCATGCAGGGCATGTCGTCGTGCACCAGCGAGTAAGCGTGGATGAGCTCGACCGCGCAAGCCGCGCGCAGGGCCGCTTCGCAGCCCGCCTCGGTGGCGGTGGCGCCTGCCGCTTCGGCGGCAGCCTGCACCAGCAGCGCACGCAAGCGCTTGCCGCCGTCCAGCACGCCATAGCGCATGGCCTCGCCCAAGCCGGCGGGGGCCGACGCCGGCACCCACGCGCTCAGAGCGGCTTCCACGCTGGCCAGCACCGCCTCGGACCACACGGCCAGTTGCTGCGGGCTCATGCGGCGTCCCAGGGTTTGAGCTGGCCATCTTCCAGCAATTTGACCTGGGCCTCGACGGCTTCCAGGCGTTGGCGGCAATGGCCCAGCAACTGGGCGCCGCGGCGGTAACTCACCAGCAGCTGGTCCAGCGGCAAGGCGCCGGCCTCCATGCGCGCCACCAGCTGTTCCAGCTCGGCCAGGGCGGCCTCGTAGCTGTCGGGCAACGCAGGCAAAGCGGGCGCGGGCGATGCGCTGTCGGTGAGGGCGCCGGTGGATGCGTCGGTGGGTGCTTTCTTGGCCATGGTCCTGCCTGGATCACCCGACCCTGCGGGCAAACGCGTATTCTATTTCGAGACGCCCGCCCGACCGCGACGCTGCCGGGCACCTCACGCGCCACGCCACCCTCGTTTGGGGTGGACGGACGGCCCCAAGGGGCGCTCGGGCAGCCTCTGGCGGGCTTGCCCCACCCCCACCCCCGGGCTAGAATCCTCGGTTCCCCGCATTGCGCCCGGCTTCATGACAGGTTCATGAAATGGCCGCAAATCGGGCCCGCCCCCTGGCGGCCAGCACCCGGAGAGATCCGCATGGCAGCCCCAGGGTCCCACAAGTCCTTGTGTGTCGGCGCTGGCGATCTCGCCCGCGGCAAGCACAAGGTGGGTTGACATTGGTTTTTGGAGATCCTGGGGATCATGTCCGACCTGAGTCCTGCGCTCAACACCCTCCGCCGCAGCAACACGCAGTTGCCCGTGTCCGTCTATTTCGACGCATCACTGTACAAGGAGGAGCAAGAACGCATCTTTCAGTCCGGTCCCCGCTACCTGGGACACGCCCTGAGCGTGCCCGAGGTTGGCGACCACCACGCCCTGCCCCAGGAGGCCGAAGGCCGCGCGCTCGTGCGCACGAAAGATGGCATCGAGTTGCTGTCCAACGTCTGCCGCCACCGCCAGGCCATCATGCTCAAGGGTCGAGGCAACACCCGCAACAACATCGTCTGCCCCCTGCACCGCTGGACCTACAGCCACCAGGGGCAGTTGATCGGTGCGCCGCACTTCGACCACGACCCCTGCCTGAACCTCAACCGCTACCAGGTTCGCAACTGGAACGGCCTGCTGTTCGAGGACAACGGCCGCGACATCGCCGCAGACCTGGCCGGCATCGACGCGCGCTTCAAGCCCGGCGGCGACCTCGACTTCTCCGGCTACGTGCTGGACCACGTCGAGCTGCACACCTGCCACTACAACTGGAAGACCTTCATCGAGGTCTACCTCGAGGACTACCACGTCGGCCCCTTCCACCCCGGACTGGGCAACTTCGTCACGTGCGACGACCTGCGCTGGGACATGGCCGATGCCTATTCCGTGCAGACCGTGGGCGTGGCCAAGGGCTTCGACAAGCCGGGCTCCGACGTCTACAAAAAGTGGCGCGAGGTGCTGATGAACTACCGCGGCGGCGAGAAGCCCTCGCAAGGCGCGGTCTGGCTGACCTACTACCCCACGATGATGGTGGAGTGGTACCCGCACGTGCTGGTGGTCTCCAACATGTACCCCAAGGGCCCGCAGGAAACCCTCAACGTGGTGGAGTTCTACTACCCCGAAGAGATCGCGGCCTTCGAACGCGAGTTCGTTGAAGCCCAGCGCGCCGCCTACATGGAGACCTGCATCGAGGACGACGAGATCGCCGAGCGCATGGACGCGGGCCGCCGCGCCCTGATGCTGCGCGGTGACAACGAGGTCGGCCCGTATCAGAGCCCCATGGAAGATGGCATGCAGCACTTCCACGAGTGGTATCGCCGCATGATGGGCGACTCGGCTCAGCTCAAGGGCTGAGCGCCCTGCCCCTGCGAGGCCGCCTTCGGGCGGCCTTTCCTTTTCAGCAACCCTGCAAGCATGTCCAAACGTCGCTCGCCCTACCTGCAGATGGCCCTGGCCACCGTGCTGTTCGCCTGCATGGGCGTGTGCGTCAAGCTGGCCTCGGCGCACTTCGGCACGGCCGCGGTGGTCGGCATGCGCGGCTTCGTGGGCGCCGTGCTGATG
>CAIQIL010000538.1 GCA_903871865.1 uncultured Burkholderiales bacterium | reverse complement strand
GCCCACCCCCGTGATGGCGCAACGCGCCCACCTGCACTGCGCCGAACTGCGCCGGCAGTTCATCCAGTTCCTCACGCTGTACGGCGCCCGCACCGACGGCCTGTGCGCCCTGTGCGAGGACGAATCCCCGCTGGACCTGCTGCAGGCCTTGCAACGCGTCTGGTCGGTCAAGCTGCAGATGGAGGGCAGCCCCATCCAGGTCGTCACACAGACCGCCTGCGTGGACACCGCCCCCGCGTTCTGGTACTTTGACCACCGTTTGGTGCAACTGGCGCTCGACGCGGCCATCCACAACGCCGTGCGCTTTGCCCGCACACGGGTGGAGATCCACGTGACGCAGTCCGACGGCTGGCTGGTGTGGCGCGTGCACGACGATGGCCCTGGCCTCGATGCCGACGACCCCGGCCAGGCCAACGCCACCGGTCTGGGCACGGCCCTGGCAGAAGCCGTGGCGGCCGCCCATGCCCACAGCGGTCGCAGCGGCCACGTCCACCTCGGCAGCAGCCCAGGCCAAGGCACCACCTTCACCATGGCGCTGCCCTGAGATCGCCATGAACCGCAGCCGCAGTACCCGGAGGAGCGCCCATGCATGAGGTCTTCTCACCCAGCAGCGCAGCCAAAACCGGGCTGGGCGACGCCATGCACGACATGCGCAGCGCCCGCGCGCTCGTCATCGACAGCAACCTCACCTCGCGCAGCATCCTGCGGGCGATGATGTCCGACCTCGGCGTGCCCGGCGACCGCATCAAGCAAGTGGGCCGCTACAACGACGCCCGCGCCGAACTGGAGCGCACCCGCTACGACATCGTCCTGTGCGACTACCACTTCGGTGACACCCGCCAGACCGGCACCGACCTGCTCGACGAACTGCGCGCCGGCAACCACCTGCCCTTCTCCACCATCTTCGTGATGGTCACGTCGGAGGCCTCGTACGCCAAGGTGGCCGAAGCCGCCGAAGCCGCGCTCGACTGCTACCTGCTCAAGCCGCACACGCACAACGAGCTGGCCGGGCGCATCCGGGTGGCGCGCCTGCGCAAACAGGCCATGGCCGACATCTTCAAGGCACTGGAAACCGAGCAATACGAAGAAGCCACCAAGCTCTGCCTGGCCCGCGTGGAGGCCAAATCGGAATACTGGATCTACGCCGCCCGCATCGGCAGCGAACTGCTGCTGCGCCTGAACCGGCACGACGAAGCCCGCGCGCTCTTCGAAGTCATCGACGCCACCAAGGCCATGCCCTGGGCCCGGCTGGGCATCGCGCGCGCCCATGTGGAGGCCGGCCAGATCCCACCGGCGCTGCGCGTGCTCGACGCCCTCATCCTCGACAGCCCGGGCTACGCCGATGCCTACGACGTGATGGGTCGCGCCCACCTGCAAGTGGGCGACTTCGAACGCGCCTACCAGACCTACCAAAAGGCCGTCAGCCTCACGCCCAATGCCGTGGGCCGTCTGCAGAAAATGGGGCTGCTGGCCTTCCACCTGGGCCACACCGACGAGGCCGCCGAAGTGCTGGAACGCGCCATCGCCATGGGCCTGGGTTCGCGCTCCTTCGACTTCCAGAGCGTGGTCATGCTGGCCCTGACCCACTTCGCCAAAGACGATGGGGTCGCGCTGCAGAAATGCGTCAACCAGCTGCTGCGCGCCCACGAGCGCAAGGCCCGCAGTGCGCGGCTGCGCCGGATGTACGAGCTGGTGCAGGTGCTGGCCCTGGTCCAGCAAAACCAGGGCACCGAAGCCTCGCGGCGGCTCAAGACCATGGCCCGCGAATTCGGGCAGCCGGACTACGACTACGAAACCGCCGGCAACATGATGACCGCGCTCACGCGCCTGCGCGAGCGCAGCCTCGACCTGCCCGATGCCGATGCCTGGATGCAGCGCCTGGCCAGCCGCTTCTGCACCAACAAGCCGCTCACCGGCATGCTGTGCATGATGGTGACCAGCCACGAGCCCTATGGCGACATGCTGCGCGAAAGCTACCGCCAGCTCAGCGCCCTGGCCGAAAGCTGCCTGGCCCAGGCCAAGAACGGCGCACCGGCCAAGGCCGTGGAAACGCTGCTGCAACGCGGCGCCGACACCGGCAACGCCCGCACCGTCGAGCTGGCCGACATGATCTGGCAGCGCTACCTGACGCAGCTGGAGTCACACACCGAGATGGCCGCGCGCCTGCAGGACCTGCTGACGCGCTACGGCCGCCGGCCCGCGAGCGAAACCGACGGCTGAGCCTCAGCTCAGAGGACGGCGTCCGCCTTGACGCAATCCACGTAATAGCGCTTGCCGCCGCCAGGCAGGTCCTCGGCCACCAGGCCGTGCACGTCGGTGGCGAAGCCCGGGAAGGCCGTGCTGAAGGTCTGCGTGAACTTCAGGAAGTCGCAGATCTTCTTGTTGAAACGCTCGCCCGGGATCAGCAGTGGGATGCCCGGCGGGTACGGCGTCAGCAGGGCCGTGGTGATGCGGCCTTCGAGCTGGTCGATGTCCACGCGCTCGGTCTGCTTGCGCGCGATGCAGGCATAGGCGTCGGACGGCTTCATCGCCGGCTCCAGGCCCGACAGGTAGACCTCGGTGGTCAGGCGGGCGATGTCGCCCTTGGCATAGGCCTCGTGCACGCTCTGGCACAGGTCGCGCAGGCCCATGCGCTCGTACATCGGGTGCTTCTGGCAGAACTCCGGCAGCACGCGCCACATCGGCTGGTTCTTGTCGTAGTCGTCCTTGAACTGCTGCAGCGCCGTCAGCATCGTGTTCCAGCGGCCCTTGGTGATACCAATGGTGAACATGATGAAGAAGGAATACAGGCCGGTCTTCTCGACCACCACGCCATGCTCCGCCAGGT
>CAIQIL010000537.1 GCA_903871865.1 uncultured Burkholderiales bacterium | reverse complement strand
GGCCGCAAGCGCCGCATCAACCAGAGCAGCTGCAACCAGGACCTGTCCTGCCTCAAGGGCATGTGCCCCAGCCTGGTGAGCATCGAAGGCGGGCGACTGCGCCAGCCCAAAGCCGCCACCGGCTTGCCCGAACTGGCCCACCTGCCGCCGCTGCCCGAGCCCCGCTTGCCCGATGCCAGCCGCGCCTGGGGCATCGTGGTGGCCGGCATTGGCGGCACGGGCGTCATCACCATCGGGCAGCTGCTGGGCATGGCGGCCCACCTGGAAGGCCGGGGCGTGGTCACGCAGGAAGCGGCCGGCCTGGCCCAAAAGGGCGGTGCCACCTGGAGCCATGTGCAAATCGCCGACCGGCCCGAGGCCATCTTCACCACCAAGGTGGGCACGGCCGAGGCCGACCTGGTGATGGGCTGCGACCCCATCGTCACGGCCTTGCCGACCACGCTGGCGGTGATGCGGGCCGGGCGCACGCACATCGCCCTCAATACCCACCACACGCCCACCGCCGCGGCCATGACCCAGCCCGACTGGCACTACCCCGGCGCGCAGTGCGACCATGTGCTGGCCGATGCCGTGGGCCACGACGCCGACGCCATCGCCCGCCTGGACACCGTGGCCCTGGCGGACAAACTGCTGGGCGATGCGATTTACGCCAACCCGATGATGCTGGGCTTTGCCTGGCAAAAGGGCTGGGTGCCCCTGAGCCTGCAGGCGCTGACGCGCGCCATCGAGCTCAACGCCGTGCAGGTGGAGCGCAACCTGCAGGCCTTCGCCTGGGGGCGCCACGCGGCCCACGACCCGGCCCGCATGGCCCGGCTGCTGCTGCCGGCCCAGCCGGTGCAGTGGTTCCCGCGGGCGGGCGCTCAAGGGGCTTCGGGTCCCGGTGCCTCAGACAGCCTCGACGCGTTCGTGGAGCGCCGCAAGGCCCACCTCACCGGCTACCAAAGCGCGGCCTATGCGGCGCGCTATGAAGCCTGGGTGACGCGGGTGGGCGAGGCCGAAGCCATGCTGGGCAGCCAGCGCCTGACCCGTGCGGTGGCCCAGCAGCTGTTCCGCCTCATGGCCATCAAGGACGAGTACGAGGTGGCGCGCTTGTTGAGCTCGGACGCCTTCCGCCAGCAGGTGGCGGCCCAGTTCGAGGGTGACTGGCGCATGGTCTGGCACCTGGCGCCGCCCGCGCTGGGCGAAGGCGCAGTGCAAGGCCAGCCGGGCGCCCGGCCGGCCAAGCGCGCCTTCGGCCCCGCTTGGGCGCCGCTGTTGCACGGCCTGGCCTGGGCCCGGCGCCTGCGCAACAGCTGGTTGGACCCGCTGCGCTTCAGCCACACCCGCCGCGAGGAGCTGGCCACGCTGGCGGCCTACGAGGCCTTGCTCAAACGCCTGCTGGCCGGGCTGCGCGCCGACACGCTGACCGAGGCCTGTGAACTGGCCGAATCGGCCGAGGCCATCCAGGGCTTCGGCGTGGTGCGCCAGGCCCATGCGGCGCCGGTGCTGGCGCGCTGGCAGGCGTTCAAGGGCTTCGGTGGGCTCAGCGAGCCTGGCAGTCCAGGCCGTAAGCCCGCTTGATCTGTTCGACCTCGGCGGGCGGTGCCTTGGACAGCTGCACGCAGGTCGTGCGGTTGCCGTGCATCGTGCGCTTGGACGCATCGACGTACATCCAGTCCACCACGTCCTTGCGCAGGAAGCGCCACTCCTGGCCTTCCTGCACGCGCTTGAGCTGGGTCGGGGCGTTGTCGATGCGGCCTTTGAAGCCCTTGCCATCGACCTCGAAGGGCGTGATCCAGATGAATTCCTTGCGCTTGCCTTCGCGGATGGCCACGCGCATCGACAGGTGGGTGTACTTCGCGTCGCCACTGGCGGCGACCTTCAGGAAATCGTCCAGGGTGTCCTGTGCCTCCTGGAAGGCGGCGCGCATGGCCGGGTCGCGCTCGTTGATCTCGAGCACGGCTTCCTGGTGCTTGGCCGCTTCTTCGCGGGCTTTTTTCTGGCGCTCGACCAGGATCTGGATGGCGGCGCTGGTGGCGGCGTTCGCCGAGGAGGCCTGCGGTGCGGCGGCCTTCGCGGCCGGGGCCGATGGGGGGCTGCCGACCGCATCGGCGGCGTGGGCCAGGGGGGCCCAGACGGTGAGCGAGGGCACGATGAGCAGGGCGAGGGCGGCGGCGAGCGTGTGTGGGATGCGCATGGGGCAGATGGGGTGGGTTGAGGCCGGATCTGGATCAGAGTGTGCGGCAATTTCGGGGGCCTGCCGCGGGTGCGGACCTCCGGACACACCCGAGGTTGCCGGCGGCGGCCCACCCTGTGCCTGCGACCTCATGGGTGCGCGGGGCATGGCACATCGGGTATGGTCTGGGCCATGTCCATCTCCGCGATGTCTGCTTCCCCCTCGCAACGCCGCTGGCAGGGCCTGATGTGCGCCCTGGCCGGGGCCGTGGCCTTTTCGGGCAAGGCCATCGTGGCCAAGCTGCTGTACCGCCAGGGGGCCGACGCCTTCGCCGTGGTGGGCCTGCGCATGTCCATGGCCTTCCCCCTGTTCCTGCTGATGGCGTGGTGGTCGAGCCGTGGGCGGCCCACCGAGCTGGGTGCGCACGTGCCCATGGGTGGCAAACTGGCCTGGCAGGTCCTGGGCCTGGGTTTTTGCGGTTACTACCTGTCCAGCACGCTGGATTTCCTGGGACTGCAGTACATCAGTGCCAGCCTGGAGCGGGCCATCCTCTACCTCAACCCCAGCATCGTGCTGCTGCTGTCGGTGCTGCTGCTGGGCCAGCGCCTGCGGCTGGCGCAACTGGGTGCGATGGCGCTGTCTTACGGCGGTGTGCTGATCGTCTTCTTGCACGACTGGGACGTGGCCACGGTGGTGTCGGGCGCCGCACCAGGGCAGGACCCGGTGGACGCCGTCGTGACCGGCAGCGTGCTCGTTTTCCTGAGCGCCATGTCTTACGCCGTCTACCTGATGGGCAGCGGGCAGCTGGTGCAGTCCTTGGGCTCGCTGCGGCTGGTGGGCTGGGCGTCTTGCGCGGCCTGCGTGATGTGCGTGCTGCAGTGGGTGCTGGTGCACGCCTTCACGGCGGGGCGTCTGGGCGGCGTGGCGCACCTGCCTTGGCAGGCCTGGGCCTTGTCGGCGCTGAACGCCACGGCCTGCACGGTGCTGCCGGTGTGGCTGGTCATGCGTGGTGTGCAGCTGCTGGGCGCGTCGCTGGCCTCGCAGGTGGGCATGGTCGGGCCGCTGTCCACGATCTGGATGGCCGCTGGGTGGCTGGACGAGCCCGTGACCTGGCGCCTGATGCTGGGCACGGTCGCGGTGCTGGCGGGCATCGTGGTGCTGTCGCGGGCGTCGAGGGGCCAGCCTGGGCCACAGGGCGCTCAGGCGCCGCGGCCGGCGGGCCCGGTGGTGGGCGGTCGCTGAGCGAACCTCAGGGCCGGGAGGCGTCGGGTTCAGCCTGGGCCGCGCGCGTGTCCGGTGCGTTCAGTGCGGCCAGCGCCGACACGAGGCAATCCGCCTGGGCCGCGATGGCCTCGGGCAAGGGCGCCCGGCCATCGACCACCGACTGGATCCAGGCTGCGGTGACGTCGGCCTCGCGACCCTCGGGCAGTTCAGGCAGGCTGACCAGCACGCCTTCCACGGGGGCGCGGCACAGGGCTTCCTCGCGCTGGCCTTTCAGGAAGACGTCAAAGCGCGGCTGGCGACGGGCATCGGCGACGGGCTCGCCCTCGGTGCCGCGCATCAGCAGGGCGTTGGCGCTGACCAGGGCCAGGTAGTTCGACAGCGACACCGCGTACTCCGGGTGCGTGTGGTTGACGACCTGCATGCCCAGGCCCAGCGGGTTGAGCAGCTTGGCCACGGTGTGGCCAGGGTTGCGCAGGCCGATGACCCAGCGCACGGCCAGCAGGCGCGCCAGCCCTGGGCACAGCACCTCGGTCGGCATGAAGGCGGGTTGGCGGGCGGCCCAGGCCTGGCCCACGTCGGCGTCTCCCTCGGCCACCGGCCATCCCCCGGCGGCGAAGACCTGGGCACTGGTGATGCGGGTCGGGTCCTGGCGCGGGCCATGCACCAGCACGGCCACGCCACGTTGCGCCAGGGCCCAGGCCAGCAGGGGCGTGAGGTTGGGCAGCTTGCGCGAGCCGTTGTAGGAGGGCAGCAGCACTGGGCCCAGCAGCGGTGAGGTCGCCGCAGCCTGCGCTTGTGCCAAGGCCGGGCGCAGGTCCAGGCACCGCTCGTGGGTGGCCTGCACGAAGCCCGCCAGCTCTTCGGCGGTCTCGCCTTTGATGCGCATGGCCAGGCAGAAGGCGCCCAGCTCCAGGTCGCTGACCCGGCCGTCCAGCACCTGCGACATCAGGTCGTGGGCCTGCGCGGTGCTCAGGGCGCGTGCGCCGTCCTTGCCTCGGCCGATTTCCTTGATGTATGCCGCGATCGCCATGTGCTGCTTCCTTGGTGCGCTGTGTGTCGGGCGATTATCAGCGGCCCAACCACGCGGCGTCGCGGGCCCTCAGCCGGGGTGCTGCAGCAGCCTGCGCACGGCCGGCAGGCAGGAGCCGCATTGGGTGCCG
>CAIQIL010000536.1 GCA_903871865.1 uncultured Burkholderiales bacterium | reverse complement strand
GTCTGGCCATCGGGGTCGAGCTGGCCACCGTAGGCCGAACCGGGCTGCACCGGCTGGCGCGACTGCGCCTCGATGTCCACCACCACATCGCGCCCCCCCGACCAACGCGGCGTCACGTGGATGCCCTGGCCAACGTCGATCCAGAACGTCTGGGGCAAGGCGGTCACGCCCGGGCTGCCAGCCTGACCGCTGGGTCCGTATCCGCCGAAGCTGGTCTGTCCTGGCTGTGCTGCCCTCGGGCTGAAGGCGAACTGCCAGGCCGTGACCGATTGCGTGCGACCCATGTACAAGCGCGCCCGCCCGCCGTTGAGCACCATCACCTGCTGGACGCTGCTGCCCTGGGACTCGGTGCGCACCGTGCCCGCCGTGATGCCCGCCTGCCCGATGACGCCGCGGCGGCTGTCGATGATGACGCGCCCCACCTCGATGCCCGCCTGGCGTTGCGTGCTGGCGCCTTCGCCACCCACCCGCCACTCGACCAGCAAGTTGCGCTGGGGCAGTCCGTCGCGCGGGCCGGCATGGGCCATCCCGCTCAGACCACTCACCAACGCCACCGTCAAGCCGGCCCATGCTTTGACCACGGATGTCTTCATCTGCCACCTCCTGTGGGTGCACCATGCCCCCGATGTCCTGGTGATGTTCGCTCAGTGTGCGCCAGGTGAACACTGGCAACTCGCCTGCAAAAGCGTGCAACAAACACGCTCCAGGCGTGCATTTCCACCTGTCAAAAAAGTCCGGCATCGGCGAAGCTCTTGCCAAGACCCAACAGGTCGAAGAACGTTCACTCTGCCACGCAAACTGCGCCTGCCTGCGCCGTGGTGGTGTTTCAATTGCTTTGCATCGGATTGGAGGCCGTCACATGCAGCTCGAAGCCCTGTTCAAACAACCCCAGGCCCTGCCGGCCATCCCCAAAATCGTCCATGAGCTGATCGACAGCTTCAACAACCAGGACGTCTCCATCGACGACATTGCCAAGAAGCTGGCGGCGGACCCGGTGCTGTCGGCCCGCCTGCTGCGCCTGGCCAACTCGGCGTACTACCATGTGTCGCGCAGCATCGGCACCGTCAACGAGGCGCTGTCCATGCTGGGCTTCGTGACCGTGCGCACGCTGGTCATCAGCTCCGGCCTGACCGGCGGCTACAAATCCATGCCCGGCATGGACCTGAGCAAGTTCTGGCGCTACAGCCTGCACACCGCGGCGGTGGCCGGCTGGGTGGCCAAGAAAACCGGCGTCAATGGCGACCAGGCGTTCACTGTGGCCTTGATGCACGCCATTGGCCAATTGGTGATGCACGCCGCCATGCCCGAACAGATGCTGCAGGTGGACAAGCTGGCCTCGCCGCTGGACTCCCGCCGCCTGGACATGGAGACCACCTCCTTCGGCTACAACTTCTCGGCCGTCGGCGCCGAACTGGCTCGCCAGTGGCGCTTCCCCGTGAGCTTCGCCCAGGCCATCGCCCACTACCCCGAGCCCCTGGCCCACGAGCCCTTTGACCCGGTGGCCGCCGTGATCCACATCGCGGCCTGGCGCGCCCGTGCAGAGCACAACGGCCTGCAAGCCGCCGAGATGGCCGCCACCGTGCCCGCCGACGTCTGCAAGAAGCTGGGCTTGAACCCCGAGACCCTGCTGACCGAGATGCCCCCCCTGGCCGAGCTGTCGGAAGGGCTGGAGTCGATGCTGGGCTGAGCCCTCAGATCGCCCTCAGATTGCCAGAGGGTCCACGTCCACCGCCCAGCGGATCAAACCGCTGCGGCGGTGTTGTTGCGCCTGGGCCAGCCACATGGCCTGTGCCTCGCTCAGGAAACGCTGCAGCACAGCGCGCTGGCCGCACTCGATCATGAGCTGCGCCCGCTCGACGTTGGCCACGCGCTGCACCGGCGTGGGCACGGCCGGGTAGAGCATCAGGCCAGCGGCCTCGGGCGCTTGTGCCACCAGGTCCTGCACCGCGGTGGCCGCGGCCTCCAGGAAGCCCTGCGCGGCCTCCTGGGTCTTGCCCTCGGCGCGCAACATGGCCAGGCTGGCGTAGGGCGGCAGACCGGCCATCTGGCGCTCCTGCAGCTGGCGCGTCGCGAAGGCCGCGAAGTCGTAGCGCTGCAGCGCCTGGTAGAGCGGGTGGGTGGCGTGCCAGGTCTGGACCCACATCTCGCTGTGGCCGGCCACGTCGGCATCGCGTCCGGCCCGGCCCGCGGCCTGCAGCAAGAGCGCGAACTGGCGCTCGGCCGCGCGGAAATCGCTGGCGAACAGGGCCGCGTCCGGGTTCACCGCCGCCACCAGGGTGATGCGGCGGAAGTCGTGGCCCTTGGCCACCATCTGCGTGCCCACCAACACGTCCACTTCACCGGCATGCACGCTGGCCAGCTGCGCCTCCAGCGCGCCCTTGTGCTTGGTGACATCGGCGTCGATGCGGCCGACGCGGGCGCCGGGCAGGGCGGCGGCAAGCTGCTCTTCCAGGCGCTCGGTGCCCCGGCCCACGGGCTGGATGTCCTGGTTGCCGCAGTCGGGGCAGGCACGCGGCACGCGCTCCGAGAAGCCGCAATGGTGGCAGCGCAGGGTGCGGTCAGCCTTGTGGAAGACGCGCCAGGCGCTGCAGTGCGGACAACCGCTTTTCCAGCCGCAGTCGCTGCAGTGCAGCACGGGCGCGTAGCCGCGGCGGTTGAGCAGCACCAGGCTTTGCTCGCCGCGCTCGACGCGCTGGGCGATGGCGTCCAGCAAGGGGCGTGACAGCGGCGGCGGCTCCTGGCCCATGGTGGCCTTGAGCACGTGGTTCTGGTCCAGCAGGCGCACGCGCGGCATGTCGCCACCGCCGATGCGCTCGGGCATGTCCAGGCGCAGGTAGCGGCCACTGCCGCCCTCGGCCACGGGCAGGGCGTTGTGCCAGCTCTCCAGGCTGGGCGTGGCCGAACCCAACATCACCGGCACCTTCTCCAGGTGGGCGCGGTAAACGGCCAGGTCGCGGGCCGAGTAGCGCGCGCCGTCCTGCTGCTTGTAGCTGGGGTCGTGCTCTTCGTCGACGACGATCAGGCCCAGGCGCGGCAGCGGCGTGAACACCGACAGCCGCGTGCCCAGCACCAGGTCAGCGTTGCCCTGGAGCGCCATCACCCAGTTGCGCAGGCGCTGGGCCGGCGTCAGGCCGCTGTGCAGCGAGACGATGCGCCGACCGGCGAAGCGCTCGGCCACGCGGGCCTCCAGCTGCGGCGTCAGGTTGATCTCCGGCACCATCATCAGCACCTGCCGGCCGGCATCGAGCGCAGCTTGCGCCTGGCGCAGGTAGACCTCGGTCTTGCCGCTGCCGGTGCTGCCCCACAGCAGGAAGGGCCGGGCGCCACCCGCGGCCAAGGCGCGCAAGGCCAGGGCCTGCTGCGGGCTGAGCTCGGGCAGGGTGGCTGCAGCGGGCGCAGGGAGCACATCTGCGGGCACACCGGCGGGTGCGTCGGCGGTCGGCACCGCGGCCGGGGTCGCCAGGGCCTTGTCCAGGCGCTTGAGGCGGCGCTGCAGCTGCACCGCGTCCAGCTGCCGCAGTTCGGGCGGCAACACCATCAGCGCCATCTCGCCCAACCCGCGCTGGTAATAGGCCGCGGCGAAACCGACCAGCTGGCGCCAGGTCGGCGGCAGGACCGGCAAGCCGTCCAGCACCTCGATGACGGCCTTGAGGGACTCGGTGGCCAGCACCGGCGCATCGCCCGATGGCGGCAGCACGGCCCAAACCACCCCTGTCACCACGCGGCGCCCCAAGGGCACCCGCACCAGCGTGCCCGGCGGCAGTGGCACGGCGCTGAGGTAGTCGAGCACGCCCAGCAGGCCGCTGTGCTGCGGCGCGTCCACCACCACGCCCAGGCGCACGGCGGCTTCGTCAAGGCGGGGCTCAGGGGGCGTCATGCGGAGCGGAATGTCGGAAAAATTCTGACAAAAGCGTGAAGAGGATGGGCCAAGTGCTTGATTTTCCGGGGGGTCACCCTTATCCACGGGGTCTGTGGATAACTTTGTGGGAAAGCTTTGTAAACGCTCGCTAAATGCTTGTCACGTCGTCGTTTGGGTCAGATTGCCTCAGAAAGAGGCAGTGCGATCGGCTCTATGTGAATCAATGACTTAGCGGTGGTTTGCGTGCATCACACCGCCCTCGCCCGCGCGCCCCAGGGCAGTGCGGTGGATCGCCCCTCGGTGGGGATAAGTGCGTCGCGAGTCATCAAAATCAAGGGTTTTCCCTAGTTGCTCAGAGCCCTACACGGCTTGTCAGTGTCCGTGAAGCAGTTCACGGATCGCGGACATTCGCGAAAAGCACCCGGTTGTGCTTCGCCCGTGCGCTCAGGGCGCCGCCGGGCGTGCACGGTGTGGTCAAAACAACGCCATCCAGCGCCGCCAGCCAGCCAGCCCATCGATTGTGCGCCGGATCGGCCCGGAATCTGCCGCAACACCGGCTCGGCGCCGAATCCGGGCGTGTCAGCGCCCTGGTGCAGACGCTGCATCGCCCCCGTTTTCGGGCGCGACTTGGCGCTGTTACCAAACGCAGCACTGGAACTGCCCCTGCTAAACCATTGATTCACAAAGCCTGATCCCTTTGGATCAATCTGTGGATAACTTTGTGGGGAACCTCGGGGACTTCTTCGAGCGCCCACCAGGCTCCGGGATTTCCCCTGAAAGATCCACAGGCGTTGCATTGGCACATAAGTCAATCAAATCAATGACTTGCATCAGAGCCTCTGGCGCTCCAAGGGGGTTGACAAGGGACAGAAATTGCCATCCACCGTGCGCTTCTTTTTGGGGATAACTGCCCCAGGCTGGCGCATGTTGCCGCCCGATCTGCCTTCAGGAAAACTGACGCGCCGAGGGGCTTGCGTCATCTGACGACAAAATGAGCCACATGCCGTCCCTTGAGCGGGGGTGTCCGCGCGCGGCAGGCCGCGACGGGCGCACGCAAAGGCTGACGCTCGGGTTATGCTAGAGCGCGCGTCAGTGCACAGACACACAAGCAGGCTCACCTGCTGACCTGGGCCCAGCGCGTCACAAATCCACCCAGACCCTAGCGAGACAAACCATGAGCTTCTCGATCGAATCCAAACTCGGCGACCTGCTGGACAACGAAACCACCAAGGCCATCCTGGAAAAGCACCTGCCCGGCATCTCGACCCACCCGCAAATCGCCATGGGCAAGGGCTTCGCCCTGTCGATGGTCGCGAAGTTCTCCGGTGGCCTGATCACCGACGAACTGCTGCAAAAGGTCAACGCCGAGCTGTCCGCTCTGTGATCTGACCTGTGCCAGCTGCAGGCACCCTGCAGCACGCGCCAGCCAAAAAGCCTCCCCGGCACCTTGCCGCAGGGAGGCTTTTTCTTGCGCGCGCACGTTGAGGAGGCGAGGGCGCCTCAGGCCATCAAGGCCACATCTCGGTGGGCTGGGTGCAATCGGGCGACGAGGGGTTCACGTCGCAGCGGATGCGCTTGATGATCTTCAGGCCCTTCTTGTCGTAGAAGCCCTTTTCGGCCATCTCGATGCGGCCGTCGCGCATGAGGTTGACGTAGCGTTCGGCGTCGGCCTCGGAGGGGTCCATCCAGTACTTGGCCGGGATGGTGGCGTCGGCGCGCTTGGTCAGCTCGACGACCTGGTCGAAGCGGCTCATCCAGACTTCGCGCGACTTCTGGCCGTAGCCTTCGGGGAAGCGGTCGCGCTTGAAGATCATCTGGTAGGTCAGGATGGTCAGCGGGAAGCGGTGCACCGCGCCCTTGCTGCCCATGCCCTTGTGCAGCTCCAGCGGCTTGTAAGCGATGGACGGGGCCATGACCACATCGACGTTGCCGTTGTTGAACATGGTGCCGAAGTTCATGACGTCGGCAGCCACGGGGCGGGCGCCCACGCGCTGGATGAGCTGGGCCTGGGCCTTGTCGTGGTCGAAGGCGGCCACGCGCTTGCCGCTGGCGGCTTCGAGGTTGCTGATGCTGCGGTCGTTGACGAAGGCGTAGGCCGGGCCCAGGGGGGCGATGCCCCCCACCTCGTAGGCGCCTTGCACCATCAGCGGTGCGGCCTTGGGGCTTGCGAAGGTCTGCACCGTCTTGCGCACGACCTCGATGCTGCCGGCCATGTCGAGCTTGCCGTTGCGCACCACGGTGGAGGCGCCCACCGAGTCGAGGGCGGCCGTCAACGCGTTGAAAGCGCGGGTGCGCAGGGCGGTGGCCATGACGGCGTCGCACTGGCCGGTGCGGAAGTCTTCCACCGCCACGCGTTCGTCGATGTAGGCCTTGAGCTCGATGTCGGCGCCGTATTTCTGCATCTCGACGGCGTAGTCTTTGGCGCTGTTGTAGCCGTCGCCGCTGGTGCCGAGGATGTCGAACACGCAGATTTTCTGCTTGGCCAGGGCCAGCGGGCTGGCGGCCACCATCGCGGCCAGGGCGGCCGCTTTCCAGGTCGTGTGCATGGGGAACTGTCTCCTGTCGTTGTACCGCGATGCATGGGCCCTTGACGCAAAGGTCAAGCACATGCATCCAAGCGGCACAGCATAGGGGGCGATCCCTCGGCGGGGTGGGCGAACCCGGGAAACCCCGGGGGTGCAACCCTCACCCGGGTGGAACAAATGCCGTCAGATCCAGCCCACGCAGCGCGGCGCACTGCACAGGCAGCGCAGGCGGCCCGCGTGGTGGGTCGGGCCGTAGCGCGCGGTGAGCTCTTCGCCCTCGGCGATGTCGCGCAGCGCGTAGAAGGCGACGCGGCCTTGCTGCACCTTGAGCACCATGTTGGGGGCGCAGGCGTGGTTGGCGAAACGCAGCGGGTCGGTGGACTGGGTGGCGTCCACGGCGCGGCGCTCCGAGATGGCGACCATGAAGATGCGGCCGGTGCTGCGCTCGGCGGCACGGGCGCGGGCGCGGGCCTCGGCCAGGTCGATGAACTCGCCGCGGATTTCGCCGATCTTGCGGCGCGCAGG
>CAIQIL010000535.1 GCA_903871865.1 uncultured Burkholderiales bacterium | reverse complement strand
GGTGTCGGGCACACTGACCGACTCGTTGGCCAGCACCTGGCCCACCTCGCCGCGCGCGGTCAGTTGCCACGCCAGCGGCAGCGGCAGGTAGCCCGTCAGGCGCGTGTGCGCCCGCCCGAAGAAGCCATCCTGGTCCAGCGCCGAGTAGGTGCGCCCGAAGGTCAGCTGGGCCATCGAGGCCGTGCCACGGGTCGGCAGCAGGCGGTTGTCCACGTCCCGGAAAATCCACTGCGTGGTGGCGCTCAGGGCCGTGGCGTTCGACACCAGCACGTCCGTGGCCGAGCGCACGCTGGCGTGCTGCAGCTCAACGTAATCGGAGCGCTCCAGGCGCTCGCCTTCGCGCAACAGGCCCACACGCAGGCGCTGGCTGTGGGTGACGGCGTTGTCGCTGTCGGTCAGGCCCGTCGTCTGTGCCGACACCAGGCCGCGCTTGTGGCCCTCCCAGGGGTGGGAGGTGAGGTCGAGCTGGGCGTCCTGCAGGCGCGCGCCCAACTGCACCTTGGTCTTGGCCTGCCAGTCCAGGCCGAAGGCGTTGCGGTGCAGGTGTTCGAGCGACAGGCGCGGCCCGTTGTCGCTGCTGATGCCGATGCCTGCCGTGGCCGATTGCAGCGGCAACTCGCGCACCTGCACCACCAGCGGCGTGGCCTCGGGATGGCTTTCGTCCAGCGCCGGCGACACGAACACGCTGTCGAACAGGCCCAGCTTCTGGATGCGTTCCTGCCAGTCCAGCAACTGGCGCTCGCGGTAAGGCCCGCCCTGCTTGAAGGGCGCCAGGTTGGCGATGGCCGAGGCCGGCTGGCGCTGCAGCCCCTCGACCTGGATCGGCCCGAACGCGAACGCCGGCCCCGAATCGGCCACCAGGAAGAGGCTGGCCGTGTTCGCCGTGGCGTCCACCGTGGCGGCCGTGCCGCTCCAGGATGCCAGCGGGTAGGTGTCCGCACGCAAGCGGGCCAGGGTGTCGGTCTTGGCCGACGACCAGTCGGCCTGGCGGAACACCTCGCCCTCGGGCAAGGCCCACTTCGCCGCCAGTTGGTCGGCCAGGGCCTGGGCCACCGGGTCGCCGTCCGAGAGGCGCTGGTCCAGCCCGCCTTCGAAGACGAACTGCACGCGGCTCACCTCGGTGCGCGGGCCTGGCTCGACCGTCACGGTCACCGTCACCTCCTGGCGGTCTGCCGCCGGTGCGCTGTCTGCCCCAGCGGCCAGCGTGCCGTCGCTGTCCGCGGCCTCCGCCTTGTCAGCCTCCCTGTTCGCCCCCCTGTCCGCCACCTCGTCCTGCACCCGGATGCGCACCTGCGCGGCGAAATAGCCTTCCGCGTCCAGCAGGCTGCGCGCCTGCTCGGGCACCGCCGCCACCAGGCGCCGCAACTCGCCACGGCTGACGTTGGCATCCTGCTGGAAGCGCGCCAGGTCGAGGTTGGCCTCGAGCAGACTGTCCAGGGGCGCTGGTGCATCGACCACCAGGCGCCAGTTCATGGGCAGGCGGGCCGCCCGCGGCGGTGCGGCGGCTGCCGAAGCGCCCGCCACAGCAGGCGCCACGGGTGCCACGGGTGCCACCTGAGGCCACGCCACCAGCGGACAAGCCAAGGGCCAGGCCAGCAAGCAGGCCCTGCTCACGGCCAGCCACCGCGCCCAGGACAAACTCATTTGCTCAACAGACGCATGGCGCTTTCCAGGCCCTGCAAGCTCATGGGGAACATGCGCCCCCCCACCAGCTGCTGCATGATGGACACGCTCTGGCGGTAGCCCCACACGCCCGGCGGCTCGGGGTTGATCCAGGCATGGTTGGGGAAAGCGTGCGTCAGGCGGGCGATCCACTCCGCACCGGCTTCCTCGTTGTTGTATTCCACGCTGCCGTGCGCCTGCAGGATCTCGTAGGGGCTCATGGTCGCGTCGCCCACGAAGATCAGCTTGTAGTCCTTGTTGTACTTGCGCAGGATGTCCCAGGTCGGGACCTTCTCCGTGAAGCGGCGGTGGTTGTTCTTCCACATGAAGTCATAGACGCAGTTGTGGAAGTAATAGAACTCCAGGTGCTTGAACTCGCTCTTGGCCGCCGAAAACAACTCCTCCACGCGGTGCACGTGGTCGTCCATCGAGCCGCCCACGTCCATCAACAGCAGCACCTTCACGGTGTTGTGGCGCTCGGGCACCATCTTGATGTCCAGCATGCCGGCATTGGCCGCCGTGGCGTGGATGGTGTGGTCGAGGTCGAGCTCTTCGGCCGCACCCTGGCGCGCAAACTTGCGCAGGCGGCGCAGCGCCACCTTGATGCTGCGGGTGTCGAGTTCGATCGAGTCGTCGTAGTCCTTGAACTCGCGCTTGTCCCACACCTTCACCGCGCTGCGGTTGCGCGACTTCTCCTGGCCGATGCGGATGCCCTCGGGGTTGTAGCCGTGCGCGCCAAAGGGCGAGGTCCCGCCCG
>CAIQIL010000534.1 GCA_903871865.1 uncultured Burkholderiales bacterium | reverse complement strand
CGCCTGTTGGTGCGCAAGGCCTCCAATGAGATCGAGGCCCAGCTGGGGTTCACCAACGAGCCCGAAATGATCCACCGCGACAACCTCGTGGTGGGGTGAAATCAGGACAATCGTGTTGTCACTTTTTGCAACATGCCACGCAACGACGGCAACTGACGGCATGATGGACATCGGCGTTCAAGCCACCCGCAGCACCCTCTGAAGGGGGTTCCAAGGGTTTTGCCTGTCCAGCAGGACCCGGCGCAAGACGTTAAAAAGACGGACCTGCGCTGCGGCGCTTGACCCCCGTTCCTTGTCCATCCGACCCCTCCCAGGAGTCCCCATGTCCTTGAAAAACCGCACCCTGGCCCGCCTCAAGCCGCTGGCCCTGGCTGCTTCTGCCCTGATCACCGCTTTCGGCGCCTCCTCGGCCGCCCAGGCCAAGTCCCTGGTCTGCGTCTGGGACGTGGCCGGCAAGACGGGCGACGTCTACGCCCAGGCCACCGACTACGCCATCGCCATGCAAAAGCACGGCGCCGACATCGAACTCAAGAGCTACGTCGATGAGCGCGTGGCCATCGAGGACTTCCGCGCCGGCCAGTGCGATGGCGTCATCGCCACCGGTTTCCGCACCCGCCAGTTCAACAACGTCGCCGGCTCGCTCGACAGCATCGGCTCGACCACCATCGTCAAGGGCGGCAAGGTGGACATCGACGCCAGCTACGAGGTGGTGCGCAAGGTCATCCAGATCTTCGCCGACCCCAAGGCCAGCAAGCTGATGGTCGAAGGCAACTACGAAATCGGCGGCATCTTCCCGCTGGGCGCGGCCTACCCGATGGTGCGTGACCGCAAGATCAACTCGGTCGAAGCGCTTTCGGGCAAGAAGATCGCGGCCTTCGACTACGACAAGGCCCAGGGCGTGATGATCCAGCGCATCGGTGCGCAGCCCGTCTCGGTGGACGTCACCAACATCGGTCCGAAGTTCAACAACGGCTTCGTGGACATGGTCACCCTGCCTGCCGTCGCCTTCAAGCCTTTCGAGCTCTACAAGGGCATCGGCACGGCCGGTGGCATCGGTCGCCTGCCGATCATGATCCCGACGGTGCAGATGGTCATCAACAAGGCCAAGTTCCCCGAAGGCTTCGGCGAGGCTTCCCGCCAGTACTGGCTGAGCAAGTTCGACAACGCGCTGCGCCTCATCAAGGCCGCCGAGAACGGCATCCCCGCGGCCATGTGGCAGGACCTGCCCGTGGAAGCCGTGCCCAAGTACGTGCTGATGTTCCGCGAGTCGCGCATCGAGATCGCCAAGCAAGGCCTCTACAACAAGCAGGGCTTGAACATCATCAAGCGTGCGCGCTGCAGCATCAACGCATCTGACGCCGAATGCGCGTCCAAGTCCGAGATCGAGTGAGGTGCGTGACGTCCGGGTCAGCCTGACCCGGCTCGCGCCGCATGGCGCGTTCAAGCAAAGCAAAGGGCTCCCTCGGGAGCCCTTTTTCATGGCCCGGCCTCAGTGCCGGTTTTCAGTGCCGGTCTTCAGCGCCGGTCTTCAGCGCCGGCTGCGGCTGACAAGGTCAGTATGGCGAATCGCCACTGCCTTCCATGGACGCTTCTGCACCCTGGTGCACGCCCCGCATGCCACCGCGCAGGAAGCGGTTGAGCTGGCCTTGCGGCTTCGGCAGGAAGCGCGCCAACTCCGACAGCGCCAGCTGGTACACGTCCCGTTTGAACTCGATGACGGTGTCCAGCGGCACCCAGTACTCGTGCCAACGCCAAGCGTCAAATTCAGGGTGGCTGGTGGCGCGCAGGTTCATGTCGCAGTCACGCCCGGTGAGCTGCAGCAGGAACCAGATCTGCTTCTGGCCTTTGTAGTGGCCGCGCGCGTCCTTGCGGATGAAGTGCATCGGCACCTCATAGCGCAGCCAGTCCCGGGTGCGCGCGACGATGCGCACGTGGTCGGGCAGCAAGCCCACTTCTTCGTGGAGCTCGCGGAACATCGCCTGCTCGGGCGACTCACCATGCTTGATGCCGCCTTGCGGGAATTGCCAGGAATGGGTGCGGATGCGTTTGCCCCAAAATACCTGGTTCCGGTGATTGAGCAGGATGATGCCGACGTTGGGGCGGAAGCCTTCCCGGTCGAGCATAATCAACTCCAAATTTTCAACTGGTTTCATTATTGCACCGCTGAGCCGAAACGCCTAGACCCCGAGGCGTTTGTCAAGGCCTCACCTGAGCGGTGCACTTTTTTTCTGCCATGAAAGCCTCACAGTTCTTCATTTCGACCCTCAAGGAAGCCCCTGCCGACGCAGAAATCGTCAGCCACAAGCTGATGACGCGCGCGGGCTTCATCAAGAAGCTGGGCGCGGGCCTGTACAACTACATGCCCATGGGCCTGCGCACCATCCGCAAGGTCGAAAACATCATCCGCGATGAGCTGAACAAGGCGGGTTGCGTCGAGCTGGTCATGCCCGTGGTGCAGCCGGCCGAGCTGTGGCAGGAAACCGGCCGCTTCGAGAAGATGGGCGACGAGCTGTTGCGCTTCAAGGACCGCCACGACCGCGACTTCGTCATCCAGCCGACGGCCGAGGAAGTCGTCACCGACATCGCGCGCCAGGAGCTGCGCAGCTACCGCCAGCTGCCCAAGAATTTCTACCAGATCCAGACCAAGTTCCGCGACGAGCGCCGCCCGCGCTTCGGCATCATGCGCGGCCGCGAGTTCACGATGAAGGACGCCTACTCCTTCGACCGTGACGTCGAGAGCGCCGGCAAGACCTACGACGGCATGTTCGCCGCCTACACCCGCATCTTCGAGCGCCTGGGCCTGCAGTTCCGCGCCGTGGCCGCCGACACCGGCGCCATCGGGGGTGACCGCTCGCACGAATTCCAGGTGATCGCCGACACCGGCGAAGACGCCATCGTCTATTGCCCGACCAGCGACTACGCCGCCAACATCGAGCTGGCCGAAGCCGTGAGCCTGATCGCGCAACGTGGCGCTGCGGCGCAGGCTTGCGAGAAGGTGGCGACGCCTGGCAAGAGCACCTGTGGCGACGTGGCCGAGTTGCTGGGCCTGCCGCTGTCGCAGACGGTCAAGTCTTTGGTGCTGGCCACCGACGACACCAACGAGAAGGGCGAGATCGTCAGGAGCACGGTCTGGCTGTTCCTGGTGCGTGGCGACCACGATCTCAACGAGGTCAAGGCCGGCAAGATCGAGCTGACAGATGCCGCGGGCCAGACCACGGGCTTGAAGGCCGGCTTCCGCTTCGCCACCGACAAGGAAATCGTCGCGCACTTCGGCACCAAGCCGGGCTATCTGGGCCCGATCAACTTGCAGCAGCCGGTCAAGGTCATTGCCGACCGCACGGTGGCGAACATGGCCGACTGGGTGTGCGGTGCCAACGAAGAAGGTTTCCACCTCCGTGGCGTGAACTGGGGCCGCGACCTGCCCGAGCCCGACCTGATCGCCGACATCCGCAACGTCGTCGAAGGCGACCCCTCGCCGGACGGCCAGGGTGTGCTGGCCATCCAGCGCGGCATCGAGGTCGGCCACGTGTTCTACCTGGGCACCAAGTACTCCAAGGCCATGAACGCGACCTTCCTGGACGTGGACGGCAAACCCAAGCACTTCGAGATGGGTTGCTACGGCATCGGCGTCACCCGCATCCTGGGCGCGGCCATCGAGCAGCGCCACGACGAGCGGGGCATCGTCTGGCCGGAGGCCATCGCGCCTTTCACCGTGGTGATCTGCCCGGTGGGCTACGACCGCTCTGAGGCCGTCAAGGCCGCTGCCGACGAGCTGCACGCGCAGCTGCTGGCCAAGGGCGTGGACGTGATCCTGGACGACCGCGGCGAGCGCCCCGGCGCCATGTTCGCCGACTGGGAGCTGATCGGCGTGCCGCACCGCGTGGTGTTCGGTGACAAGGGCCTGAAAGAGGGCCTGGCCGAGGTCCAGGGCCGCCAGGATGCCGAAGCGGCGAAGGTGTCCGTGACGGAAGTCTTGAACCACCTGCTGTCTCGCCTGCAGATCGTGGGATGAGTGTCATGCAGTTGCGCTAAGGTGGCGCACCATGGACACGTTTTTGCCTTTCGCTGTTGACCGTCGGCTCGGTGGCCGGGTGCGAACCTGGCTGACAGCGGCTGCGTGTGCCGTGGGTGCTGCGGCGTCCGGTACCGCTTGGGCTGGCGCCCAGGTCGAAGAGCCTTTGGCCGATTCGGTGCGCACGGCCTTGTCCGCCGCGATCGGCCGCACCGAGCCGGTGCTGGTTTTTGCCGATGACGCCCAGCGCCAGCAGTGCGAGGGCTGGGCCGCGTCCCTGGAAGCGAAGCTGCTCAAGCGCAAGCCCGAAGAGCTGGTGCGCCGCGAGTTCCTGCAGACCGTCTGCTACGAGGCCAAGCGCGCAGGCCTGGAGCCCGGCTTGGTGCTGGGCCTGATCCAGGTGGAAAGCGGCTTCCGCAAGTACGCGATTTCCTCGGTGGGTGCGCGCGGCTACATGCAGATCATGCCGTTCTGGTCGCGCACCATCGGCACGGGCGACCCGGCCAGCCTCTTCCACATGCAGACCAACATCCGCTTCGGCTGTGTGATCCTGCGGCATTACCTCGACATGGAGCGGGGCAACCTGTTCATGGCCCTGGGCCGCTACAACGGCAGCCGTGGGCGGGCCGAGTACCCCAACATGGTCACGGCCGCTTGGCGCGGCTGGAAGCTGCCCGAGGGCGGCACGCAAGTGGCCGACGCCGGGACGGCTGCTGCCAGGCGCTGAGTTTCCTGGGCTGGGCTTGGGCTGGGCCTCAGCGCCTCACAGCCCTTGCCATTCGGTCGGCTGAGCGGCCTCGACTTGCAAGACCGCCAGCACGCGCTCGACCGTGTCGTCGATGAGCTGCTCGATGGTTTGCGGCCGGTGGTAGAAGGCCGGCAGCGGCGGGAAGACGATGCCGCCCATCTCGGTGACGGCCGTCATGTTGCGCAGGTGGGCCAGGTTGAAGGGCGTTTCGCGCACCATCAGCACCAGGCGGCGGCGTTCCTTGAGGGTGACGTCGGCCGCGCGGGTGAGCAGGTTGTCGCCAAAGCCGTGCGCGACCGAGGCCAGCGTCTTCATCGAGCAGGGTGCGATCACCATGGCATCGGTCGTGAAGCTGCCGCTGGCGATGCAGGCGCCCACATCGCCCGGCGCATGGGCCTGCGTGGCGAGGGCTTCGAGTTCGCTACGGCCCAATCCCATCTCGTGGTGCACATTGAGGATGCCGGCAGACGTCGCGACCAAGTGCGTCTCGATGCCGAGGGTGCGCGCGCGTTGCAGCAGGCGCACGCCGTAGAGCGCGCCACTGGCGCCCGTGATGCCGACGATGAGGCGGCGGGTGCGGGGCGTGGTCACCGGGTTCATGGGGAGCTGGCCAGGCGTGGCCAAGCTCACTTGGCCAGTTCTTGCTGCAACTCGCCGGCCTGGTACATCTCCATCATGATGT
>CAIQIL010000533.1 GCA_903871865.1 uncultured Burkholderiales bacterium | reverse complement strand
GGAGCGCACAGGGTTTTTCGGTGTTTGGTGGCCTGGGGCGGAATCGAACCACCGACACGCGGATTTTCAATCCGCTGCTCTACCAACTGAGCTACCAGGCCGTTTTGCGTCTTGCCGATGCATTGGTGCAATCAGCGAAGACCACGACTATACATCAATTTGCGGCCGATTTTTTGTTGCGACCGAGATCGACGCCCACTTGCTTGAGTTTGCGGTACAGGTGGGTGCGTTCCAGGCCGGTTTTCTCGGCCACGCGGGTCATGCTGCCGCCTTCGCGTGCCAGGTGGAACTCGAAGTAGGCGCGTTCGAAATCGTCGCGGGCTTCGCGCAGCGGGCGGTCGAGCTGGAAGCTCTGCTCGTGCGAGGGGCCCGGCACGCTGTTGTGTCCGCCGTTGTGACCGATGCCATGGTGCCCCACATGGCCTGCGTGACCGTACATCACGCTGCCCGTGACAGGTGCGTGCGCGGCCATGTCAGCGACGCCATGGCCCATGCCGCCGGACATCGCGCTGTTCATGCCATTCACCAGACCGTGCGCCACGCCGTTGCCGGTCAGCTCGTTGCGGCCCATCGCGGCATGGCCGTAGCCCGTCATGCCATTGGCGTTCTGATTCGCGCCCATGCCCGGGTTGTAAGCCGGGTTGTACGACGAAGCCGCCGTGATCGGGGTGACCGTGGCCAGGTGCACGGCTTGCATCGTGGTTTGCGGCGCAGCCTGACGGGGCGCCGGCTTGCTCAGGCCTTGCTCGACTGCGCGCAGCAGCTTCTGCATGGTGATGGGCTTTTCCAGGAAGGCCTGGGCACCGACCTTGGTTGCTTCCACGGCCGTGTCGATGGTGCCGTGGCCGGACATCATGATCACGGGCATCGTGAGGTGTCCGCTGGCGGACCACTCCTTGAGCAGCGTGACGCCGTCCACATCGGGCATCCAGATGTCCAGCAGGACCAGGTCGGGCTGGCACTGTTCGCGCAGGGCGCGGGCTTGCGCGGCGTTTTCCGCGACTTCCACGGAGTGACCTTCGTCGCTCAGAATTTCTGAAAGCAGGGCACGGATGCCCAGTTCGTCGTCAACAACAAGAATGGTGGCCATGAATTTCTGCTACCCCGGTTGGGTTCTGCGCTAGTGTGACCCAGTTTGGAGTGGGATGGATGACAGCACCGAAAATGATAGCGAAACTTGTGCCCCGCCAGACGGGCCCGGTGCTGCGGGATACCCTTGCGACGAGGCCGTGTCTGAGGCGCTTTCTGAGGTGCTGACCAGGTTGCGGATGCGCACGAGCGCCTTGTGTTCATCGGCGATCTTCTTGACCACGGCCAGCCCCAGGCCCGTGCCTTTGGGCTTGGTGGTGATGTAGGGCTCGAAGGCGCGCTTGAGGATTTTGTCGGGGAAGCCCGGGCCGTTGTCGCGCACGGTCAGGCGCACGGCGCGGATGCTGCCGTCCTCGTGCAGCGGCGTGTCGGTGCGCAGCGTGACCTGCGGCGCAGGGCCGTCCTTGCGGTGGCTGGCCGCGTCCTGTGCGGCATCCAGCGCGTTCTGCACGAGGTTGTGCACGACCTGGCGCAGCAGGGCCGCATCGCCCAGGATGGGCGGCAGGTCGGGTTTGAGCGCCAGCTGGATGGTGCCTTGTTCCACCGCCTGACCGTACAGCGCCAGCACGTCGTTGACGAGCCCGTTGAGGTCCAGCGGCACCAGCTTGGCCGAGGGCAGGCGGGCGTAGTCGCGGAACTCGTTGATGAGGTTCTTGAGCGCCTGCACCTGCGTGACGATGGTGTTGACCGAGCGCGTCAGCAGCTGCTGGCCGGGCTCGTCGAGCTTGTCTTCGAGCTTGAGCTGCAGCCGCTCGGCCGACAGCTGGATGGGCGTCAGCGGATTCTTGATTTCGTGTGCCACGCGGCGTGCGACCTCGCTCCAGGCTTCTGCGCGCTGGGCGGAGACCACCTCGGTGAGGTCGTCGAACACGATGAGGCGCTCGTCGGGCGGCAGCTCGGCGCCACGCACCAGCAGGGTCAGTGGCTCGGGCTGGCTGGGCAGTTGCAGCTCGTAGGCCTCCTGCCACTGCAGGCGCTCGCCGGGGGTCGGGTCGTTGGCGACCATCTCGAAGCGCTGGCGCACCGATTCGGCCAGGCCTTGCAGGCCGGCGATGTCCGACATCGGGCGGCCGCGGTAGGCCGAAATCGGCAGGCGCAGGATGCGGGTGGCGCCGGGGTTGACCATTTCGATGTGGCCGGCGGCATCGAACACGATGACGCCCGCACTCATGTTGTCCAGCACGGTTTGCAGGTGGG
>CAIQIL010000532.1 GCA_903871865.1 uncultured Burkholderiales bacterium | reverse complement strand
GCGGTGCCCTGGTCGCCCGAGGCGGTCGCGGCGGCATCGCCTTTGGCCAAAAAAGCGGGTGCCAAGGTGGCGTCGCGGGCATCGGCCAAGCCTGCGGGCAAATCGACTGGCAAACCCACGACTGGCAAACCCGCCGGCGGCAAGGGAGGGCGCAAGTGATGCTGCGCCTCAACCTGCTGCTGGCCATCGTCTTGCTGGGCAGCTGCGTCTGGCTGATCCGCACCAGCCATGAGTCGCGCCGCCTGTTCGTCGAGCTGGAGCGGGCGCAGAGCGAGTCGCACGAGCTGCAGATCAATTTCGAGCGCCTGGAAGTGGACAAGCGCGCCCAGGCCACGCCGCTGCGCGTGGAGCGACTGGCGCGCGAGAAGCTGCGCATGTTCGGCAACAGCCCGACGCTCACGCACTACGTGAGTGCCTCGGCCTCGTCGCCCATGGTGGCGGCATCTTCTGCCGCATCTTCCGCGTCGGGGGCCCGGCCATGAGCCGCGTGGCCGACCTCTGGCGCCGCCTGCGCGGCCAGCCCCGTCGCCAGGGCGGCAACGGCATGCCCACGGTGCGCTACGCCACCAGCCCGCTGCTGGCCTCGCGCACGCCGCCGTGGCGCGTCAAGTTCCTGATCGGTGCCATCGGCCTGGGTTTCGCCGTGCTGATCGGTCGCGCCGCCTGGATCCAGATCGTCCACAACCAGTTCTACCTGGACCAGGGTGCCAGCCGCTACGAGCGCCGCATCGAGCTGCAAGCCACGCGCGGCCGCATCCTCGACCGCAATGGCGAGCTGCTGGCCTCCAGCGTGCCGGCGCCCTCGCTGTGGGCCATCCCGAAAGACCTGGACGCCTCGCCGGCCGAGCTCAAGCAGTTGGCCAAGCTGCTGGACATGCCGGCGGCCGACCTGAAGAAGCGCCTGGACAGCAACCCCAACTTCGTGTGGCTGCGTCGCAAGGTCGAAGACAAGGTGGCCCAGCAGGTGGCCGCGCTCAAGGTCAAGGGCGTGTACGAGCTGCGCGAGGCGCGCCGCCAGTACCCCGAGGGCGAGTCGGCGGCGCACATCGTGGGCTTCACCAACATCGAAGACGAGGGCCAGGAAGGCATCGAGCTGGCCTACCAGAAGCAGCTGGCCGGCCGCGACGGCTCGCGCCACGTCATCAAGGACCGCCTGGGCCGTCCGGTCGAGGCCGTGGGCGACACCATCCCCGCGGTCGATGGCCAGGCCATCCGCCTGTCGGTCGATGCCAAGGTGCAGTTCTACGCCTACCAGCGCATCCGCGACGCCGTGCTGCAGCACAAGGCCAAGGCGGGCAGCGTGGTGGTGCTCGACGCCGTCACGGGCGAGGTGCTGGCCCTGGCCAACGTGCCCAGCTACGCACCGGGTGACCGCCGCAACCTGACGGGCGCGCAGTTGCGCAACCGTGCGCTCACCGACACCTTCGAGCCGGGCTCGACGATGAAGCCCATCGTCACCTCGCTGGCGCTGGAGACCAAGCGCGTGCGGCCCGACACCATCATCTCGACGGCGCCGGGTCGGCTGACCATCGACGGCTCGACCATCTCCGACTCGCACGCCCACGGCGACCTGACGGTGGAGCAGGTCATCCAGAAGTCGAGCAACGTGGGCACGGCCAAGATGGCCCTGATGATGCAGCCCCGCGAGATGTGGGAGATCTTCACCGCCGTCGGCCTGGGCCGCAAGCCGCAGATTGGCTTTCCGGGTGCGGTGACGGGCCGCTTGCGTCCGTACAAATCGTGGCGGCGCATCGAGCAGGTCACCATGAGCTACGGCTACGGCCTGTCGGCCAGCCTGTTCCAGCTGGCGCAGGCCTACACGATCTTCGCCACCGATGGCGAGTTGATCCCGATGACGCTGCTCAAGCGCGATGGCGCGGCCGATGCGGTGGCGCCGGTGCGCAAGGTGACGCAGTCGGATGCCGCCGAGGGCCCGCGCCCGGTGCTGGCCTTCAAGACGGCCTTCCGCCCCGGCACGGACGATGAAGCCATGCCGGCGCCGGCAGGCGAGCCCGTGCAGGTGCGCGGCACGCGCGTGATCTCGCCCGAGACCGCGCGCGCCGTGCGCAAGATGCTCAACCTGGTCACCCTGGCGGGCGGCACGGCCCCGAAGGCGCAGGCCCTGGGCTACAGCGTGGGCGGCAAGACGGGCACGGCGCACAAGGTCGAAGGCCGCGGCTACTCGGGCAACAAGTACCGCGCCTGGTTCGTGGGCATCGCGCCCATCAGCAAGCCGCGCATCGTCGTGGCCGTGATGGTCGACGAGCCGAGCAACGGCGTGTACTTCGGTGGCGATGTGGCCGCGCCCGTGTTCAGCCAGGTCGTGCAGCAAACCCTGCACCGCCTGGGCGTGGTGCCCGACCTGGAAGTGCAGCCGCAGATCCAGAGCAACATCCCGGCCGAGGTGGAGAGCTTCTGATGGCCGCCCCCTTCGCCCACCTCCACAGCACGGCCGAGGCCCTGGACTGGCTGCGCCAGCAAGGCGTGGCCGAGCTGACCGTGGACAGCCGCGCCGTGCGCACCTTGCCCGATGCGGCTTTCATCGCCTGGCCGGGTGCAGCGCGCGATGGCCGCGCCTTCGTGGCCCAGGCGCTCAACGAGGGGGCCCGCGCCTGCCTGGTCGAGGCCGAGGGCGTCGAGGCGTTTGACTTCGCCGGCGTGCCCGCAGGTCGGATTGCCACGGTGGATGGCCTCAAGGCCCGCAGCGCCGAGATCGCCCATGGCTTCTACGGTGAGCCGAGCGCCGCGCTGAACGTGGTGGCCGTGACCGGCACCAATGGCAAGACCTCCACCTCGTGGTGGACGGCGCAGGTGCTGCAGGCCCTGGGCCAGCCTTGCGGCGTGGTCGGCACGCTGGGCGTGGGCCAGGTGGGCGCCGTCGAGCACACCGGCCTGACCACGCCCGACCCCATCACCCTGCACCGCACCTTCCGCCAGTTCCTGCAGCAGGGTCTGAAGGCCGCGGCCATCGAGGCCTCGTCCATCGGCATCGAGGAGCTGCGCCTGCACGCCACGCACATCGCCGTGGCCCAGTTCACCAACTTCACGCAGGACCACCTTGACTACCACGGCGACATGGCCGCCTACTGGCAGGCCAAGCGCAGCCTGTTCGACTGGCCGGGCCTGCGCGCCGCTGTCATCAACCTCGACGATGCGATGGGCCGCGAGCTGCTGGCCCACGCCCTGTCGCGTGGCCTGGACGCCTGGAGCTACACCCTGACGGCCGGCAGCACCGCGCGCCTGCAGGCCCAGGCCGTGCAGCACCTGCCCGCGGGCGTGGCCTTCACCGTGGTCGAGCGCGCACCGGCATCGGGCGAGGTGCTGGCGCAGGTCGCCGTGAGCGCACCCGTCACGGGCAGCTTCAACGTGGCCAACCTGCTGGCCGTGATCGGTGCAGCGCGTGCCCTGGGGGCCTCGCTCGCCGATGCTGCCGCGGCTTGCGCGCAGCTCCAGCCCGTGCCGGGCCGCATGCAGATCGTGCCTGCCCCGACAGGCCAGGCCGCTGCGCCCCTGGTGGTGGTGGACTACGCCCACACGCCCGACGCCCTGGAAAAAGCCCTGACCGCGCTGCGCCCCGTCGCCCAAGCCCGTGGTGGCCAGCTGTGGTGCGTGTTTGGCTGTGGCGGTGACCGCGACCCGATCAAGCGCCCGCTCATGGGCG
>CAIQIL010000531.1 GCA_903871865.1 uncultured Burkholderiales bacterium | reverse complement strand
GACATGCTGCGCGTGCCCGGTGTGGCCAAGGTCGAGCTCTTTGGCGTCCAGCCGGAGAAGGTGTATGTCGAGATCCCGCAGCGTCGCCTGGCCCAGCTCGGCATCGACATGAACCAAGTGGTGGCGCAGCTGAATGCGCAGAACGCCGTCGAGGGCGCAGGCGTCTTCAGCAACGAGCGCAGCACGGTCCAGATGCGCGTGAATGGCGCGTTCAATGCGGTCGAGCAACTGCGCACGCTGCCCATCCGCACGGTCAATCCGGCCAATGGCCAGGCCCGCAGCCTGAAGCTGGGCGACATCGCCACCATCCGCCGCGCCTACCAGGACCCGCCCACCACCAAGGTGCGCCACCAGGGCAAGCAGGTGATCGCCATGGGCATCTCCATGGCCAAGGGCGGTGACATCATCCAGCTGGGCAAGAACCTCACGGCGGCCTCGCAGGCCATCCGCGCCGAGCTGCCCGCGGGCATCGAGCTCGACCAGATCCAGAACCAGCCGGAGGCGGTGTCCCGCTCGGTGGGCGAATTCGTGAAGGTGCTGCTCGAAGCCGTGGTCGTGGTGCTTGCCGTGAGCTTCGTCAGCCTGGGCCTGCACACCAAACCGCTGCGCCTGGACGTGTGGCCGGGCCTGGTCGTGGCCATCACCATCCCGCTGGTGCTGGCGGTGACCTTCCTGGTCATGTACTACGCCGACGTGGGGCTGCACAAAATCTCGTTGGGGGCGCTGATCATCGCGCTCGGCCTGCTGGTCGACGACGCCATCATCGCCGTCGAAATGATGGTCCACAAGCTGGAAGAGGGCTACGACAAGGTGAGCGCGGCCACCGCCGCCTATGACCTCACGGCCATGCCCATGCTCACGGGCACGCTCATCACCGCGGCGGGCTTCCTGCCGATCGGCATGGCGCGCTCGGCCACGGGCGAGTACACCTACGCCATCTTCGCCGTCACGGCCGCGGCCTTGCTGATTTCCTGGCTGGTGTCCGTCTATTTCGTGCCTTACCTTGGCCTGCTGCTGTTGCGCACGAGGCCCAAGGTCAGCCAGGACGCGGCGCCAGGCGGCGCAGCGCACGTGGTGGACATCTACGACACGCCCTTCTACAACCGCTTCAAGGGCTTGGTGGGTTGGTGTGTGGCCCACCGCTGGGCCACCATCGGCCTGACCCTGCTGGCCTTGGTGCTCGGTGTGGTCGGCATGGGCAAGGTGCAGCAGCAGTTCTTCCCGGACTCCAGCCGCCCTGAAATCATCGTGGACCTCTGGCAGCCCGAGGGCACCAGCTTCTACGCCACGGAAGACGTGGCCAAGCGCTTCGAGGCCCGCATGATGAAGGAGCCCGGCGTCAAGACCGTGAGCACCTGGGTGGGCACCGGCCTGCCGCGTTTCTACCTGCCGATGGACCAGATCTTCCCGCAGAGCAACGTCAGCCAGGTCGTGCTGCTGCCCGAGAGCACCGAGGCCCGCGAGCGCCTGCGCAAGGCCTTGCCCGCGCTGATGGCCGCCGAGTTCCCGGAAGTGCGGGCCCGCGTCAAGCTGCTGCCCAACGGGCCGCCCGTGCCCTACCCGGTGCAGTTCCGCATCGTGGGTGATGACGTTGAAACGCTGCGCAAGATCGCGTCCGAAGCCAAGGCGCTGATGCGCGCCAACCCCGACATGCGCGGCGTCAACGACAACTGGAACGAGTACATCCGCGCTATCCGCTTGTCGGTGGACCAGGACAAGGCCCGCGCCTTGGGCGTGACCTCACAGTCGATCGCCCAGGCCAGCCGCATCCTGACCTCGGGCGCGACCGTGGCGCAGTACCGCGAGGCCGACCGCCTCATCGACATCGACTTCCGCACGCCCCAGTCCGAGCGCCAGACCCTGGAAGCCCTGGACAACGCCTACGTGCCCACGGCCTCTGGCAAGATGATCCCGGTGCTGCAGGTGGCCAAGCCCAAGCTGGTCTGGGAGCCGGGCGTGCTGTGGCGCGAAGGCCGCCACTTCGCCGTCACGGTGCAGGGCGATGTGCGCGAAGGCG
>CAIQIL010000530.1 GCA_903871865.1 uncultured Burkholderiales bacterium | reverse complement strand
TGGCGAGCATCCACCCGACGGCCCTCGTTGACCCGCAAGCCCGCCTGGCCGATGGCGAGAGCGTGGGCCCCTACACCGTGATCGGCCCGAACGTCGAGATCGGCGAGGGCACGACGATCGGCGCCCACGCGGTCATCGAAGGCCACACGACGATTGGCCGCGACAACCGCATCTTCCAGTTCGCCTCGCTGGGTGCCGACCCGCAGGACAAGAAGTACGCGGGTGAGCCCACACGGCTCATCATCGGCAACGGCAACACCATCCGCGAGTTCACGACCTTCAACACCGGCACGGTGCAGGACAAGGGCATCACGCAGATAGGTGACGACAACTGGATCATGGCCTATGTGCACGTGGCCCATGACTGCGTCATCGGCAGCCACAACGTGATCGCCAACTCGGTGCAGTTCGCCGGCCACGTCACGGTGGGTGACTTCACCCTGATCGGCGGCATCAGCGGCATCCACCAGTTCGTGCGCATCGGCGACTTCGCCATGCTGGGCTTCCAGACGCGCCTGTCGCAGGACCTGCCGCCTTTCGTGGTGGCCGCGGGCAATCCCGCCGAAGCCCAGAACGTGCACCAGGAAGGCCCGCGCCGCCGTGGCTACAGCCCGGAGCGCCTGAGCCTGCTCAAGCAGATGTACAAGCTGCTCTACCGCAAGGGCCTGACGCTGGCCGCTTCGGTCGATGAGATCACCGCGCTGAAGGCCACGCCCGAGGCGCTAGTGGACGGCGCGCGGGGCGACATCGACAAGATGCTGGCCTTCCTGGCCGGTGCCCAGCGCGGCATCGTCCGCTGAGCTCGGCCCAGACGCTGGATGCACACCGCATGAGCACCTCTGCGCCTCGGCTGGCGATGGTCGCTGGCGAGACCTCGGGCGACTTGCTGGCCGGGCTGCTGCTCGGCGGCATGAAGTCGCGCTGGCCCGAGCTCACGGCCCAGGGCATCGGCGGGCCGAAGATGGCCGCCCAGGGCTTCGAGGCCTGGTGGCCGCACGACAAGCTCGCGGTGCACGGGTTCAACATGGAGGTGCTGCGGCGCTTCCGTGAGATCTGGACGATCCGCCGGCGCCTGGGCGACCGCCTGCTGGCCGAGCGACCGGACCTGTTCATTGGCGTCGATGCGCCCGACTTCAACCTCGGCCTCGAAGCCCGCTTGAAGGCCGAAGGCGTCAAGACCGTGCACTTCGTCAGCCCCTCGATCTGGGCTTGGCGGGGAGGGCGCATCCACAAGATCCACCGATCGGTGGACCACATGCTCTGCCTCTTCCCCTTCGAGCCGCAGATCTACCACGACGCTGGCATCGCCGCGAGCTACGTGGGCCACCCCTTGGCCGACACCATCCCGCTGGAGGTGCCGCGTGCGGCCGCCCGCCAGAAGCTGGGCCTGGCCGAACGCGTGCCCCTTCTGGCCGTGCTGCCCGGCAGCCGCCGCGGTGAGATCAGCCACATCGCGCCCGTTTTCCTGCAGACCGTGGCCAGGCTGGCCCGGCAGCGCCCCGACCTGCGCTTCGTGCTGCCCGTGGTGCCTGGCCTGCGCGAGCTGGTCGAGCCTCTGGTGCGCGCGCATGCGCCTGACGCGCCACTGACCTTGCTCGATGGCCAATCCCACGAGGCCCTGGCCGCCTGCGACGTCACCCTGATCGCCAGCGGCACCGCCACGCTGGAGGCCGCCCTGTTCAAGCGCCCCATGGTGATCGCCTACCAGCTCAGTCCGATGAGCTGGCAGATCATGAAGCGCATGGGCTATCTGCCCTGGGTGGGGCTGCCCAACATCCTGGCGCGCGATTTCG
>CAIQIL010000529.1 GCA_903871865.1 uncultured Burkholderiales bacterium | reverse complement strand
GTCGTGCTCGACCACCACCAGCGTGTTGCCCGCGTCCACCAGGCGCTGCATGGCCAGGTTGATGCGGTCCATGTCGCGCGGGTGCAGGCCGATGCTGGGCTCGTCCAGCACGAACAGCGTGTTCACCAGCGAGGTGCCCAGCGCCGTGGTCAGGTTGATGCGCTGCACCTCGCCGCCGCTCAGGGTGCGGCTCTGGCGGTCCAGCGTGAGGTAGCCCAGGCCGACATCGACCAGGTACTTCAGCCGCGTGCGGATCTCATCGAGCAGCAGCGACAGCGCCTCGGTGTCACCGCGCTTGGCCAGGGTCACGAAGGCGAAGAAGCGCTGCAGCTGCGAAATCGGCAGCAGCATCAGGTCGTGCACGTTCAGGCCGGGCAGGGCTTCGAAGGCCTCGCGCGTCATGCCCGGGTCTGCGGTCACGCCCTTGGGGGCAAAACGCAGCGCAGGCGCCAGCACCGCATCGGCATCCTCGCAGGAGCCCAGGCGCCACAGCAGCGACTCGGTCTGCAGGCGTGCGCCCTCGCAGTCGGGGCAGGGCGTGTAGCTGCGGTACTTGGACAGCAGCACGCGGATGTGCATCTTGTAGGACTTGCTCTCCAGGTACTCGAAGAAGCGCTTGATGCCGTACCACTGCTTGTTCCAGTTGCCCTTCCAGGTGGGGTCGCCGTCGATCACCCAGGCCTTTTGCGCGGGCGCGAGCTGGGACCAGGCCGTGTCCCGCGGGATGGCGGCGTCGCCGGCGTACTTGACGAGGTCGTTCTGGCAGTCGGCCCAGGCGGGCGTTTGCAGGGGCTTGATGGCGCCGCCGCGCAGCGTCTTCTTGCCGTCGGGGATGACCAGGCCGAAGTCCACCCCGATGACGCGGCCGAAGCCGCGGCAAGTCGGGCAGGCGCCGGCGGCCGAGTTGAAGGAGAACATGCCCGGCGTGGGCGCGCTGTAGCGGCGGTGGCTTTCCGGGCAGTGCAGGCCGCTGGAGAAGCGCCACAGTTCCGCCTCACCTTCGTCCTGCAGGGCGTACACCGTGACGTGGCCGCCGCCGCGCTGGAAGGCCAGCTCCAGCGCTTCCATGACGCGGGGCCGGTCCAGGTCGGCGCCACTGGCATCGGCGCCCATGCGGAAGCGGTCCACCACCACGTCCAGGGCCAGGCGCTCGGTGGGCTTGCCCTCGGCATCGATGCCCTCGACCATGCGCTGGGCCTGGATGCGCGAGAAGCCGCTGGCCGACAGCCATTCCTCCATCTGCTCAGGGCTCGTGTTGGCCGGCAACTCGGCGGCGAAGGTCACCACCACGCGCTGACCGCCGGCGTGCTGGGCGCAGCGGCGCAGCAGCTCGGCGAACACCGACTGCGGCGTGTCTTCCTGCACCGGCTGGCCGGTCTGCTGGTCGAACAGGCGGGCGGCGCGGGCGAACAGCAGCTTGAGGTGGTCGTTGAGCTCTGTCATCGTGCCCACGGTGGAGCGCGAGGTGCGCACCGGGTTGCTCTGGTCGATGGCAATCGCCGGTGGCACGCCTTCCACGCGGTCCACGGCCGGGCGGTCCATGCGGTCGAGGAACTGGCGCGCGTAGGCGCTGAAGGTTTCCACATAGCGGCGCTGGCCTTCGGCGTACAGCGTGTCGAACACCAGCGACGATTTCCCCGAACCGCTGGGGCCGGTCACGACCGTCAGCTCACCCGTGCGGATGTCGAGGTCGAGGTTCTTGAGGTTGTGCTGGCG
>CAIQIL010000528.1 GCA_903871865.1 uncultured Burkholderiales bacterium | reverse complement strand
CCCACGTCGCCGTAACCGCAGATGACGGCGACCTTGCCTGCCACCATGACGTCGGTTGCGCGCTTGATGCCGTCCATCAGCGATTCCCGGCAGCCATAGATGTTGTCGAACTTGGACTTGGTGACCGAGTCGTTGACGTTGATGGCGCGGAACATCAGGGTGCCCTTGGCCGACATCTCGTTCAGACGGTGCACGCCGGTCGTGGTCTCTTCGGTCACGCCGATGATCTCGGCGCCCTTGCGGCTGTACCAGGTGCTGTCAACGGCCAGCTTGGCCTTGATGGCAGCGAACAGGATGCGCTCTTCTTCGCTGCCCGGGTTGGCCAGCACGCTTTGGTCCTTCTCGGCAGCCTTGCCCAGGTGCATCAGCATGGTGGCGTCACCACCGTCGTCCAGGATCATGTTGGGGCCTTCGCCCTGCGTGCCCTTGGCGCCGAATTCGAAGATGCGGTGGGTGTAGTCCCAGTAATCTTCCAGGGACTCGCCCTTGTAGGCGAACACGGGCGTGCCGGCGGCCACCAGGGCGGCGGCGGCGTGGTCTTGCGTGGAGTAGATGTTGCACGAAGCCCAGCGGACTTCCGCGCCCAGGGCCTGCAGCGTTTCCACCAGCACGCCGGTCTGGATGGTCATGTGCAGGGAACCGGTCACGCGCGCGCCCTTGAGCGGTTGCGAGGCGGCGTACTCCTTGCGGATGGCCATCAGCGCGGGCATCTCGTGCTCGGCGATGGTCAGCTCCTTGCGGCCCCAATCGGCCAGGGACATGTCGGCGACCACGCAGTCGACGTTCTTGAAGGAGGTTTCGAGGGATTTCAACACAGCGTTCATGGACTCAGCTCCGAAGTGGGGTTCGAATGCCGCCGTGTGCTGCAGGGGGCCTCACGCGCCCATGAAAAAATGCGCGAACGTGAAGCGGGAATGACTCACCCAGCGGGACACATGCGGGTGAGCGCCGTTGCAAAAAACAAGCTCCCGAGCCTGGGGACGGTGCTGTCTGAACGGATTCAGGGGCAGCCCGAGCCTTGCAACGCTCCTCGGAAGAGTGCGGATTATAGGACGGGCACGCCGTCTTGTCCTGCCAAAACCACACGGTTGCGGCCAGCTTGCTTGCCCTCGTACAGGGCGCGGTCGGCGCGCACCAGGGCCTGCTCGATGGATTCGTCGCGCTGCAGCAAGGCCACGCCCAGGGTGATGGACACGCCCAGCGCCTCGCCGGCCAGGTTCTGCCCCGCCAGCGCCTGCACGCCCTGGCGCAACCGTTCGCACACGTGGATGGCCTCTTCCTCCTCGGTGGCGGGCAAGAGCAGCAGGAATTCCTCGCCGCCCCAGCGCGCGACGTGGTCCACCTCGCGCACGCCCTCGCGCAGCACGCGGGCGATGGCGCGCAAGGCCGTGTCGCCCACGGCATGGCCGTGGTGGTCGTTGATGCGCTTGAAATGATCGACGTCACCGATGACCACCGCCAGCGGCCGCCCGCCGCGCTGGAACACCGCCGCCTCGTGCTGGGCGACCTCCATCGCAAAGCGCCGGTTGCGCAACTGCGTGAGCGGGTCGGTGCAGGCGAGCTCGCGCAGGCTGTCCTCGGCGCTGCGCACCATGCGGTAGTACAGGGTGGCCAGCAGACCCAGGATGAGCAGCGTGGCCGCCTGGTTGAAGTAGTGCAGGCCCGCGAGCATCTGGGGCTGCACCTCAATGGACGGCGACGCCTGGCGGAAGCTCATGTCCAGCAGCATGTAGTACAGCCCCACCAGCACCGCCACCGCGGCCTTGGTCAGCGGCCGGAAAAAGGTGCT
>CAIQIL010000527.1 GCA_903871865.1 uncultured Burkholderiales bacterium | reverse complement strand
TGTCGCCCTCGGCCGAGGCTGCCCAGGTGGCCCAGCCCGCGAAGACACACAGCATGGGCGCAGCGGCTTCGGCAACGGCCCCGAGAGGGCCCTTGCAGCCGGTCAGCATGGTCGAGGGCATCCGCGAGTACCGCCTGCCCAACGGCCTGCAGGTGCTGCTCAACCCCGACGATTCCAAGCCCACGACCACGGTCAACATGACCTACCGCGTGGGCTCGCGCCACGAGAGCTATGGCGAAACCGGCATGGCGCACTTGCTGGAGCACCTGATGTTCAAGGGCTCGCCGCGGCATCCGCAGGTCTGGGCCGAGTTCAACAAGCGCGGCTTCAGCGCCAATGGCAGCACCTGGTACGACCGCACCAACTACTTCGCCAGCTTCGCGGCCAACGAAGACAACCTGAAGTGGTACTTGCAGTGGCAGGCCGATGCCATGGTCAACAGCTTCATCGCCCGCAAGGACCTCGACAGCGAGATGACCGTGGTGCGCAACGAGATGGAGATGGGCGAGAACGACCCGGGCCGCGTCCTGATGGAGAAGACGCTGTCGGCCATGTACCAGTGGCACAACTATGGCAAGTCCACCATCGGCGCCCGCACCGACGTGGAGGGCGTGGACATCTCCCGCCTGCAGGCTTTCTACAAGCGCCATTACCAGCCCGACAACGCCACGCTGATCATCTCCGGCAAGTTCGATGCGGCCAAGGCCCTGGCCTGGGTGCAGCAGGCCTTCGCGGCCGTGCCCAAGCCCCAGCGTGTGCTGCCGCCGCTCTACACCCTGGACCCGGTGCAGGACGGCGAGCGCAGTGTGACCCTGCGCCGCGTGGGCGGTACGCCGCTCTTGCTGGCCGGCTACCACGTCATGCCGGGCGCGCACCCGGACTACGCGGCCGTGTCCCTGCTGACCACCATCCTGGGCGACAGCCCCTCGGGGCGCCTGCACAAGCAGCTGGTGGACAAGCAATTGGCCGCAGCGGTGTTCAGCTTCTCGGAAGGCCTGGCCGACCCTGGCTTCATCATGTTGGGCGCGCAGTTGGGCGCCCAACAAGACGCCGATGCCGCCGCCAAGGCCTTGCTCGCCGCGGGCGAGTCGTTCGCGCAGCAAGCGGTGACTGCCGAAGAGCTGGCCCGTGCCCGCGCCAAGTGGCTCAAGGACTGGGACGCTGGTTTCGCCGACCCGCAGCACGTCGGTGTGGCCTTGTCCGAATCGGTGGCACAGGGTGACTGGCGCTTGTATTTCCTGCTGCGCGACCGCGTCAAGGCCATCCAGCTGGCCGATGTGCAACGGGTGGCGCAGCAGTATTTCGTCGGTGCCAACCGCACCTTGGCGCAGTACGTGCCGACGCAACAGCCCGTGCGTGCCCCGGCGCCACAGCGCGTGGACGTGGCCGCCGAGCTCAAGGGCTTCCAGGGGCAGGCCGCACAGGCACAGGCCGAGGTGTTCGACGCGACGCCGGCCAACATCGACGCCCGCACCCAGCGTTTCGCCTTGCCGTCGGGCATGAAGGTGGCCTTGCTGCCCAAGACCACGCGCGGGCAGGCCGTCAAGGCCACGCTGACGCTGCGTTTTGGCACCGCGGAGAGCCTGGCGGGCTGGGGTGAGGCGCCCAGTGCGCTGGCCGCCTTGCTGGACAAGGGCACGGCCCAGTTGAGCCGCCAGCAGGTGCAGGACCGCCTGGACGCCCTGCAGTCGGATGTGGCTTTCTCCGCCGGCCCGGGGCAGTTGAATGTGGCCTTGTCGAGCCGACGCGAGCACCTGCCCGCGCTGATCGCGCTGGTGTCCGACTTGCTGCAGCAGCCCAGCCTGCCAGCCGATGTGCTGGAGGAGGTGCGCAGCCAGGCGCTGGCCGGCATCGAGGCGCAGCGCAAGGAGCCCGAAGCCGTGCTGGCCGAGGCCATGTCCCGCCATGGCGACCCCTACCCTCTGGGCGATGTGCGCCATGCCCGCAGCTTCGACGAAACCGTGGCCGACTGGCAGGCCGTGAAGGCCGAACGGGTTCAGGCTTTCCACCAGCGCTTCGTGTCGGCGGCGAACGCGCAGTTCTCGGCCGTGGGCGATTTCGATGCAACGGCGGTGCGCACGGCCCTCACGCAGGGCTTCGGCAGCTGGCGCAAGGCCGAGCCCTTCGCGCGCGTGCCAGACCCGCTGGTGCCCGTGCCGGCCGCGCGCCTGGTGCTGAGCACGCCCGACAAACAGAACGCGACGATGTCGGTCCAGCAAGCGCTGCCCTTGAGCGACCGCGATGCCGATTACCCGGCGCTGATGCTGGCCAACCACCTGCTGGGCGGCGGCGGCGATTCCCGTTTGTGGAACCGCATCCGTGAGCGCGATGGCCTGTCTTACAGCGTTTACAGCGGCATCCAGTGGAGCTCGCAGGAGGCCCATTCAGATTGGTCGGCCACGGCGATTTTTGCGCCGCAAAACAGAGACAAAGTCGAGTCGGCTTTCCGCGAGGAAATCGAACGCGCGCTCAAGCAGGGTTTCACGCAGGCGGAGTTCGAATCCGGCAAGCGCGGCCTCTTGAGTTTCCGCCGATTGGGCCGAGCGCAAGATGCGCGCTTGGCCGCGGCTTGGGCCAGCAACCTCTACCTGGAGCGGGACTTTGCCGTCTCAGCGCGGGTGGACGCACAACTCGAAGCGCTGACCTTGGCAGAGGTGAATGCGGCCTTGCGCCGCCACCTCCAGCCTGCGCAGTTCGTGTTTGGCTTTGCCGGCGATTTCAAGTGAAGTGAACCGCTGGGTGCCTCGGGCGGGCACCAAAGAAAACAGCCGGGTTTGCGGCCCGGCTGTTTCTTGGGTGCTGTGCAGTGAGGTTTGCGGGCATGCCGCAGACCCCATTCAACTCAGCGCATTTCAAATGGCAAAATCTTCGAGTTTCTTGCCCGTTGCCACGGCGGCTTGAACCCACTTGGGTTGCAGGCCACGGCCGGTCCAGGTTTCGCCGGTGGCCTGGTTGCGGTATTTGGGGGCGACCTTGCGGCCAGCGGTGGGGGCAGCGCCCGTACCAGCTTGCTTGCCGGGCTTGAGGCCCAGGTCGGCCACGGTCAGGCCGTGTTCGGCCAGCAGGCTCTTGATTTGGGCGATCACGCCAGAGCGCTCGGCGCGGCGCGCGTCCTGCAACTGCTTCTCAAGGTCGGCAGCCTGTTTTTCAAGGGCTGCTTTTTGTGCGAGGAGTTCTTGGTAGTTGCTCATGTTCTGTCCTTGATGCCCTCTGGGGGCTGGGGTACTTATTTCTTGTTGAGGGCGGGTTGTTTGCCCGCTCACCGAATCATTTGCAAATGCGGCGAGCCTCCACCGTTCGGCCGAACGAGTCGGCGCATCTGGCTGTGCCGGATTCTATACACAAAATATTTGTGCGCGCAATTGTCCACGTCGGAGGGGTTGGTCAGATTGTGTGAATTTGAGTGAATACCCTGGGGGGTTCGTCAATTGCCCGACAGTTTGCGGCCATTCTGGCGCTGCACTTCTTTTGACACCGTCTCGCCCAGTTGCGCCACAGCGAGGGCGTAATAACTGGATTGGTTGTAGCGCGTGATGGCGTAAAAATTCACGGTGCCGGCCACGTAACTGGGCGCTTGTCCGCCGTTGTGGAGTTGCACCAGTGCCAGCAATCCAGGGTGCTTTTGGCCTGCGGCAGACAGGCTGGCGCCATGGGCTGCCATTTCCGCGGCCGTGAACGTGGGGAGGATGTCGGGGGTCAAGAGGGTGTCGAGCGCGCTGGAGGGCTCCGGCGGGGTCACAGCGAAATACGTGGCCTGTCCCTTTTGCCAGCCATGCTCGGCCAGGTAGCGTGCCACGCTGCCGATGGCGTCCACGGGGCTGTTGACAAGGTCGATGTGGCCATCGCCATCGAAGTCCACCGCGAGTTTGCGTTGTGAACTGGGCATGAATTGTGGCCAGCCCATGGCGCCGGCGAAGGAGCCGGTCACGCGGGTCGGCTCCAGCCCTTGTTCGCGGCACATGAGCAGGAATGCGCCGAGTTCGGTTTTGAAATACGCGCTTCGGTCGCTGCGGCCGCGGGGGAAATCCAGCGTGAGCGTGGTCAGCGCGTCCAGCACGCGGTAGCGGCCCATGTTGCGGCCGTACAGGGTTTCAACGCCCAGCACGCCGATGACGATGTGGGCCGGCACGCCGTAGGTTTCTTCTGCGCGGCTCAAATCGGCAGCGTGGGTCCGCCAGAAATCCACCCCGGCCTGCACCCGCTTGGTTTCGATGAACCGTGCGCGGTAGGCCCCCCAGTTTTTGGCCGTGGGCGTGGGCGCCGGCATCATGAGTTTGGGCACGCTGGCCTGAAACCTTGCTTGGGACAGGACAGACCACACCCAGGCGCGGTCCAGCGACAGGTTTTGCGCCAGTTCGGTGGCGAGGGCCGCGGTGTCGGCGCGTGTGGCGTAGCTGTCGGCGTCTTCCTGGCTGAGCAGGCGCTGCTCTTGCAAATCCGATGGCTCGATGGCCCTGGCCTGGGCCGCGGCTGCGTCCGTGGTTGGCGTGCTCGCCTGCGGTGTGGGCTTCGGTGCTGCGCTGGCGGGGGTGTCGGGTGCGGTGCGCGATGCCATCGGCACGGTCGCCGGCGGAACGTCGAGGCGGACCGTGCTGCCGCACGAAGCGAGGCTCAGCGCCGCACACAGCAGCCAACTGGCTCGGGCCAGCGGAGGCAGCGTCAAGGGGTCAAAGGGCATGGAGGGCATGTCGGGGCGATGGGGCGGAGTCTGTGCGGGTGGCATGGGACGCGAGTGTGCCAAAGCCGGTGCCTCAAGGCGGCGTGCCGTTGGGGCTTGTGCGGCTGAGGGGTCGCAGGCGTGGGCGTGGACTTGATCGGCCCAGGGTTTTGGCCTGGGCGATGGCTTGCGCGATGGCCTGGTCCACCACCTGGCGCATGGCGCGCCTGGCGCTGAAGCTGTTGGCGGCGGTGTCGGATGCAGCGCCGTAGCGCAGTGCGTCGAGCGCTGTCAGGGCTTGCAGCAGGGCCGCGTGGGCCGCCTGGGCTTGCGGGGGCATGGGTGCCTCGGAGGCGTTGGGTGTGGTTTGCAGCTGGCGTGACCAGGCCAGGGCGGGCGCGGGCACCGGGCTGTGGGCGGGCGCTTCGAAACCGGCCGCCAGCATGGCCTGGTGCAGCCGCACCATCGGGCGGTGCCAGGCCGAGCGCGGCGTGCGCGGGCGTCGCCACCCAAGCCAGGCCAGCCCGCCCAGCGACAGCAGCACCAGCAGCCCGGCACACACGCGCATCAGGTCGGTCCAGTCGGGCGAGTTCACGCCCCAGCGCGACAGCATCGACATCTGCTGGTTGCGCGAGTACTGCAGCACCCAGATGTTCCAGCGGTGGTTGGCCGCGTCTGTGTAGGCGCGCACGCCGCTCCAGAAGGCCGGGTCCAGCTTGGACAGTGTGGCGGGCAGGCCCTGGGCGTTGCGCAGGGGCGGGCGCGGTCGGTCGATGCGCTCGGGTGCCACCGCGGAGGTCGGGTCCACGCGCACCCAGCCCAGCTCGGGCTGCCAGTACTCGGCCCAGGCGTGGGCATCGCTGTTGCGCACGACGTAGAGGCCGTCGACGGGGTTGAGCTCGGCGCCCTGGAAGCCCGTGACGACGCGCGCTGGCACGTCCATCGCCCGCATGACGACGACGAAGGCCGCGGCAAAGTGCTCGCAAAAACCGCTGCGCCGGTCGAGCCAGAACTGGTCCACCTGGTGCAGCACCGGTCGGCCTTGGTCATCGGGCGCGTCATCGCCCGGGCTCAGGGTGTAGCGGAAGCCGGCTTGGCGGATGTGGCGCATCAGCGCGATGGCCAGGGCGCTGGCATCGGCATCGCGGAACGCCGGGCTGCTGCGCATGTCGGCGGCCCAGGCCAGGGTGCGCGGGTTGTAGCCCCGCGGCAGCTGGACCCATTGGCGCATGGCCAGGGCGTCTGGGTGTGCTGGAGCCTCGCGGGCCATCAGCCGAGCCACGCCGTCGATCTGGCTGCGCTCTGTCACGGGCCGGTCGGCCACCCAGCTCAGGCCCGCACGCTGCAGCACGGGCTCGGTCAGGGGCGGCGAGGGGGCGGCTTCCAGGGTGCCATCCAGCAGAGGCACCGCGCGGAGCTGGTTGGGCTCCAGCGTCATCTGGTAGCGCACAGCGCGCCCCTCGGCGGACACATGGGTGGCGGCGTCGCTGCCCGCGTGTGGGGCTTGCATGGGCTGCAGCGACATGTCAGCGTTCAGGCCTTTGCGCGGCTGTTTGCGCAAGCCGGGCAGGGAGGATGTCCAGTTCTGGCCGTCGAACAGGTCCAGCACGGGGCCACGGAAGTAGAGCTCGCCGGGCGTGGGTGGCGTGTCCAGGAAGCGCACGCGCAGGGCCACGCTGTCGTCCTGGGCCAGCTCGGCCACGCCGCCCATGCGCATCTGCTCGGACAGCCCGGTGCGTGTGCCCGAGTCGGCGGGCACGCTCCACAGCGGCCCGAAGCGCGGGAAGAAGATGTACAGCGCCACCATCACCGGCACACCCATCACCAGGCAGCGTCCGGCCGCTGACAGGGCGGCACCCAGGCTGGGTCGGCCCACCGTGCGCTGTGCCAGCACCAGGGCGCTGAGCAGGCCGAGCAGCGCCAGCAGCATCAGCAGGGCCATGCCGATGGCCTGCGAAAACAGGAACTGCGTGAGGATGAGGAAAAAGCCCAGTGAGGTGATGACGAAGGCATCGCGCCGGGCGCGGAGTTCGAGCGTTTTCAGGGCCGCCAGGATGGTGACCAGGGTGACGCCCGCCTGCCGGCCGAACAGCGACTGGTAGCTCATGAGCGTCAGGCCCACGCAGGCGATCAGGCTGACCATCAGCACCCAGCGGGGTGGCAGCGGTGCATCGCGCCAGGCCAGACGTCCACGCCAGGCGATGGCCGCGACCGTGCCCAGTGCGCACCATAGTGGCAGGCGTTCCAGGTGCGGGGCGATGCACAGGGCGAGCACGGCCAGCAGCCACAGGGTGTCGCGGCCATCTCGGCTCAGGTGCGGGGCCCTCAGGATGGCGCTCATGCAGGCCCCCGCGCTGGTTCCGGCGCTTGGACTTGCGCCGCGCCAGGGGGCGCCCAGGTGGCCAGCGCGTCCAGGCACTGGCGCAGGTGGTGCGGGCCGTTGCCGCAGGACAGCGACAGGCCAGGCAGGCGCAGGCCATAGGCCGGGCCGTTGCCCGAAGCGTCTTGCTCGGCTTGCAACAGCCAGCTGGTCAGCCGTGACAGGCGCGCCTCCGCTGCGAGGTGTTGCAGGCCCGGGCTGTGCGCGTAGTCCAGCCAGCGGTCGGGTGTGCGGCCACCGGCTGGCTCGCGGCTGACGAGGTTGCCGCCAGTGGCCAGGGCGCGGGTGGACTTCTTCCAGGCCACCCAGCGCAGCGGGTCACCGCGACGGTGGTCGCGCAGGCCCTCGGGCATGTCGGCATCGCGCGCCTGGGCGGTGGCTTGGGGCTCGCGGCTGTCCCGGCCTGGCAGCGCAGGCAGGGGCGGGGCATGGGCCTCCAGCGCGGGCCAGACCAGCACGCGCGATTGCGGTCGCCAGAAGGCCCAGGCCCGGAACAGGCCCAGCGGGTAGCGGGTCTCGATGGTCAGGCGCGGCAGGTCCAGCCAGCCGCGGTGCAGGGTGGGCACATCCACTTCGACGCTGCCTTCGCTGCCGGGCGGCAGGTCCACGTGTTGCGGCGCGCTGCTGGCGGCGAGTTCGCGCGGCAGGCTGCGGGTGTCCACGCTGATCAGCAGGCCGTAGCGGCCCAGCCGGCGGTGCTGGTTGTTCAGGGCCACCGGCAGGCGCAGCACCTGGCCGGCGTGCACGCTGTGCAGGCTTTGCAAGCGCAGGCTCACGCCCTGCAGGTTGCCGTGGGTCTGGTAGAGCGCGGCCATGCCGGCACCGCCCAGCAGGAAGGCCAAGGCGTAGCCCAGGTTCACCTGCTCGTTGATGGAGGCCAGCAACAGCACCATCACCACCACCGCGAAGCTCAGGCCCGCACGCGACGGCAGGATGTAGAGGTTGCGCTGCGTCAGGCGGATCTGGTCCTGCCGGGGCAGCCGGGCTTCCCACCAGCCGGACCAGCGTTGGCGCAGGGCGTGCAGCACGTTTGCCGGGCCCGCCGTCATGGCACCGGGGTGGCCTCCAGCAGCGCGCGCGCCTGGGCGGCGGCGCTGCGGCCGGACTGGCTCAGCACCTGCAGGCGGTGGGCCACGCCGGGCACCCACAGCACCTGCAGGTCTTCGGGCGAGACGTGGCCGCGTCCCATCACCAGGGCACGGGCGCGGGCCAGGCGCAGCAGCGACAGCCCCGCGCGCGGGCTCAGGCCCTGGGCGAACCAGCGGCCATCCCGCGTGGCTTTCAGCAGCGCTTGCAGGTAGTCCAGCAGGGCCTCGGAGACATGCACCTGCGCGAGGCAGGCCTGCCACTGTTGCCACTCGCTGGCGCTCATCACGGGGCGGATGTCTTGCAGGGACTGGCGGCGGTCGGCACCCGTCAGCAAGGCGCGCTCGGCGGTGGCATCGGGGTAGCCCAGGGACAGGCGCATGGCGAAGCGGTCCAGCTGAGACTCGGGCAGCGGGTGCGTGCCGAGTTGCTCCACCGGGTTCTGTGTGGCGATGACGAAAAACGGCGAGGGCAGGGGGCGGGTCTCGCCCTCGGCCGTGACCTGACGCTCTTCCATGGCCTCCAGCAAGGCGCTTTGCGTGCGCGGGCCGGCCCGGTTGATCTCGTCGGCCAGCAGCACCTGTGCAAACACCGGCCCGGGGTGGAAGACGAAGGCCTCTTTCTGGCGCTCATAGACGCTCACCCCGATCAGGTCGGAGGGCAGCAAATCGGCGGTGAACTGCACCCGCGAAAAGCTCAGGCCCAGCGAGCGCGCGAGCGCCTGCGACAGCGTGGTCTTGCCGACGCCCGGGATGTCTTCGATCAACAAGTGGCCGGACGCCAGCAGGCAGATGACGCTGAGCGTGACCTGCTCGCGTTTGCCCACGATGATCGTGCTAACCTGATCAATGAGCGAGGTGAGCTGTCGGACGTTCGGTGAGGCGGGTCCGGCCGATGCGCCTGGCGGGTTCATGTCATTGCGGAGCATGGCAGCACCTTAACCCAATCCCGCACGGTGTGCGGCGCACTTCTGACCCATGACCACCGGCTATTTTTCACACCCGGACTGCCTGTCGCACGACATGGGCGCAGGCCACCCAGAGTGCCCCGCGCGCATCCACGCCATCGAAGACCACCTGCGGGCCGTCGGTCTGGACATGCTGATGCTGCCGCAAGACGTGCCCATGGCGTCCAACCAGGACCTGGCGCTCGCCCATGACCTCAACTACGTGCTGACGCTGGACGATTTCTTGCAGCAGCTCGAAGCCACCGGCGAGACCCGCGCCCTCGACCCCGACACCTGGGCCTGTCCGGGCACGCGCTCGGCGGCCTGGCGGGCGGCGGGGGCAGCGGTGGCGGCCACGGACGCGGTCATCGACGGCAAGCTGAGCAACGCATTTTGCGCGGTGCGCCCGCCTGGCCACCACGCCACGCACGACCAGACCATGGGCTTTTGCTTCTTCAACAACGTCGCCGTGGCGGCGCGTCACGCGCTGGATGTGCGCGGCCTGAAGCGCGTGGCGGTGGTTGATTTTGATGTGCATCACGGCAATGGCACCGAAGACATCCT
>CAIQIL010000526.1 GCA_903871865.1 uncultured Burkholderiales bacterium | reverse complement strand
GGCCGGGGCGCTGCGTGACTTGAAACCAGACGCCAGGAGCGATCAGCTTGTGAGGAAACCCGCCAGGTGCGCCGCCAGCGCCTCGGGTTGGTCATGGTGCAGCATGTGGGCGGCCTGGTCGATGGTTTCCAGGCGGAAATCCGGCACCAGGGCGACGCGCTGCAGGAACTCTTCGCGGCTGAATTTGCCGTCAAAGAACATGAAATACAGCGTTTGTGCGCCTTCGACGAACAGCACGGGGCAGCCGATGCGCGACAGGAAGGCGTTGACCTCCTCCACGCGGTAGAGGAAGGGCTGCGGGCGCTTGTGCGCCGGGTCGGCGTTGATGACCCAGCGGCCGTTTTCCTCGCGGGCCCAGTGCTGGGCCAGCCATTGCGCGAACTCGGCGCGCAGCAGCGGGTTGGTGGTCTGCAAGCGCTTGGCGACGGCGTCCAGGCTGTCGTAATCCTTCAGTCGCACCGGCTGCTGGATTTCGTCGAGCCACTTGATGTAGCGCTGCGGGGCATCGCCGGGCTGGGTCGCCGGCATGCCGAAGCCTTCGAGGTTGACGAGCTTGCGGATGCGCTCGGAGCGCACGCCCGCGTAGAGCATGACGACGTTGCCGCCCATGCTGTGGCCGAGCAGGTCCACCGGGCGCCCCGGCGAGAGCAGGTCCAGGATGGCGTCGAGGTCACCGAGGTAGTCGGCAAAGAAATAGCTGTCGGTGGCCGGCGGCGTTTCGGTCTGGCCAAAGCCGCGCCAGTCCAGCGCAACGATGGGGCGCTCGGCCCAGCCGGGCTGCGCCCGCAAGGCGTCCACCATGAACTGGAAAGACGCGGCCGTGTCCATCCAGCCGTGCACCATCAGCAGCAGCGGCTGGGCGTCGGTGGCCTTGGCGAGGTCGCCCCACACCAGAAAGTGGTAGCGCAGGCCGCGCACGCTGTGGTGCTCCGAACGGGCGGGGAAAACAGGGGCGTACATCGGCACGGTGGAGGCGGTCTGTGACATGGGGCGGCCGTCAAAATCTCTGGATGTGGAAGCTGCGGGACAACCCGCCCACCCAAAAAGGTGGTTGCGGGCGAGTCGTTTGGCATCATCGCCGATCTGACGGCGTTTTCACCTAAGCTGTCGGATCCGCGTCGAGCCACGCCGTCAACGCGACATGAGCGCAGTGCCCCACCCTTCCCCGCCCAGTCAGACTCCTGCGACCCCAGCTGCGGCAGTGGCAGCCTTGCCCATGCCCGCCCTGGGGCGCTTCGGGCCCTTGGCGCTGTCGGTGGGCGCCCTGGCGGCCGTCAGCATGGGCCTGATCGCCTGGTCGCACCTGGGCTGGAACCGCTTGCAGCAACAGGCCCACGCCTTCGACACCCACCTCTCGGCCGCCCGCTTCGAAGCGCGCCAGGCCCAATGGTTGCTGGGCACGGCCCCGGAGCCCTCGACCCCCAGCCAGCCCGCTTCGCTGACCGCCCCGCTGACGCGTGCGCACAACGCCCTGGCGGCCTTGCAGCCGCACGCACCCGAGGCCGTGAAAGCGCCCCTGTCGCTGCTGCAGACCCAGGTGGTCGCGGCTTTGCGCCAGGCCGAAACCGCCCCTCAAGATGCCAGCATGCGCGAGGCCATCGCCGCCATGGACCAGGCTCTGAGCGCCACCAGCGCGCAGTGGGAGCAGTCGCTGGAGCGTGCCACCCGCGACCAGCACCACCTCGACCGCCTCAACGTGGCCCTGGTCGGCTGTGTCACCCTGATGCTGCTGGTGCTGATGGGGCGTGCCCACCGCCAGCGCGAGCTGGCCATCGACAAGGTCAAGGCCCGCGAAGCCCAATTGAGCGCCTTCGCCGAAGCGCTGCCCGACCTGGCCTTCCGCATGGACGCCGAGGGGCGCTACCTCGACATCTATGGCAACAACCTGCCCCTGCTGGGCCGGCCGGCGCACGAACTGATTGGCCGCCGCCTCGGCGACCTCTTCCCGCCGGACATGGCCCAGCGCTTCCTGGGCGTCCTCCAGCAAACCCTGGGCACGCGCAGCGCCCAGACCATCACCTTCAACGTCACCATCAACCAGGCGCTGCGGCACTTCGACAGCCGCTGCGCGCCCGTGGGAGACACCAACCAGGTCGTCTGGATGATCTGGGACATCACCGGACGCCGCCAGACCGAACGCCGCCTGCGCCGCAAGACGCGGATGTACGACTTCCTCAGCCACGTCAACCAGGCCATCGTGCGCTCGGACGACCAAAGCACCCTCATGGCCCGCGTGTGCCGCGTGGCCGTGCAGCACGGCCAGTTCCGCAAGGCCTGGGTGGCGCTGTTCGACCCCGACACCGCCGGTGCGCTGAACTGTGTGGCCGAGGCCGGTGACGAGCGCCCGCTGCGCGAGAGCCTGAGCTTCTCTCTGAACGGCACGCCGCAGGCCCACAACGCCCTGGACGCGGCCCTGCGCCATGGCCACACCTTCCGCACCCGCGATCTGCCATCCTTGAAGCCACATGGCCCCTCACCCGCCTGGCTGGACGAGGCCGTGGCCGCAGGCACGCCAGGCTGCGTGATCGTGCCGCTGCGGCGCGAGCAAACCCTCATCGGCCACCTGCTGCTGCTGGGCCGCCGCGTCGATGACACCGATGCCGATGAGCTCGGTCTCTTCGAGGACCTCTCCAGCGACCTGTCGTTTGCCGTCACCAACCTGCACCGCGAGGCCCTGCGCGACCGGGCTGAAGAGCGCATCCGCCTGCACGCCGCCGCCTTGGAAAGCACCCGCGACGGCATGATGGTGCTCGACAGCGACAGGGTGCTCGTGTCCATCAACCCGGCCTTCACGGCCCTGACCGGTTACGGCGAGCACGAGGTCATCGGCCGCTCGCCCGAGTTCCTGCTGACCGACACACCGGACGAATTCATCGCCCAGTTGCGCGAACACCTGCTGAGCTACGGCAGCTGGCAAGGCGAGGTCTGGTTCCGCCACCGCAATGGCGACCCGTTCATGACCAAGCTGTCGGTGGCGGCCGTGCACAGCACCCAGGGCGAACCCAGCCACTTCGTGGGCGTGTTCACGGACATCACCCAGCTCAAGCAGACCGAAGAGCGCCTGGCCCGCATGGCCCACTACGACCCGCTGACCGAGCTGCCCAACCGCGTGCTCATCCGCCAGCGCCTGGCCCACGCCATCAACCTGGCGCAGCGCCACCACACCCAGGTTGGCATCGTCTTCGTCGACCTGGACAACTTCAAAACCGTCAACGACGGCCTGGGCCACGCCGCTGGCGACAGCCTGCTCAAGCAAGTCGCCCAGCGCCTGCGCCAGCGCGTGCGCCAAGAAGACACCCTGGGCCGCCTGGCCGGTGACGAGTTCGTGCTCGTGCTCGAACACCTGCGCCACCCGCAGCAGGCGGCGCACGTGGCCACGGCCATCCTGGAAACGCTCAACCAGCCCTTCACGCTGGACGGCGGCCAGCAGGTCTATGTGCGCGCCTCCATCGGTATCAGCATGTACCCCGACGACGGCCAGGACGAGTCCGAGCTGGTGCGCAATGCCGACGCGGCCATGTACGAGTCCAAACGGCGTGGTCGCAACAACTTCAGCTTCTACACCCAGGCCTTCACCACCGAGGCCACGCTGCGCCTGCAGATGGAGACCCTGCTGCGCCGCGCGGTGGAACACAGCGAATTCACCCTGCACTACCAGCCCATGGTGCGCCTCTCCGACCGCAAAGTGATTGCCCTCGAAGCCCTGGTGAGACTGAACACGGCGGGGCAGCACACGGCGGGCTCACAGGGTGGTTCGGTCACGCTCAGCCCCAACCAGTTCATCCCCGTCATGGAAGACACCGGCATGATCACTTCGCTGAGCGAGTGGGTCATCGAAGAGGCCTGTCGCCAAGGCCGTGCCTGGCTGGACGCCGGACTGGACTTCGGCCGCGTGGCCATCAACCTCTCGCCCAGCGAGATCCGCCGCGGCGGCGTGGTCGAGCGCCTGGCGGACATCCTCGCGCGCACCGGCCTGCCACCGCAGCACCTGGAAATCGAAATCACCGAGGGCGGCCTGATGGAATCCGGCATGGGCGCCGAGCAGTTCCTGCTGCACCTGCACCAGCTCGGCGTCTTCCTGACCATCGACGACTTCGGCACCGGCTACTCCTCGCTGGCCTACCTCAAGCGCTTGCCGGTGGACGAGTTGAAGATCGACAAGTCC
>CAIQIL010000525.1 GCA_903871865.1 uncultured Burkholderiales bacterium | reverse complement strand
GCTGCTTCCTGGCCGCCGCGCAAATCTGAATCCTGCACAAGCCCTGCTGATCCACGCGCCCTTCCCACGAAAAGCCCTGCATGATCGAATTCCGCGTCGAGGTGGCCGATGTCCACAGCCACCGTGTCCTGGTCACGATGCGGGTGGCCAAGCCCGCGGCACACCAGCGCCTGCGCCTGCCCGCCTGGATCCCCGGCAGCTACCTGATCCGGGAGTTTGTCCGCCACCTGTCGCCGCTGAGCGCCGAACAAGGCGGGCAAGCCCGTCCGGTGATGCAAATGGACAAGGCGACTTGGGAAATCGCCACCGAGGGGCGTGGCGCGCTCACGGTGCGCTACGAGGTTTATGCCTTCGACACCTCGGTGCGCGCGGCCTTCCTCGATGCGCAACGCGGCTTTTTCAACGGCACCAGCGTCTTCCTGCAGGCCGAGGGCTTCGAAGACCAGCCCCAGCGCGTGACGCTGGCAGGCCTGCCGCGCGGCTGGCAAGTGGCCACGGCGCTGCCGGCGATCAAGGTGAACGCGCAAGGGGTGGGCGTGTACGAAGCGCCCGACCACGACGCCCTCATCGACCACCCTGTCGAGATGGGCACCTTCTGGCGCGGCGAGTTCACCGTGCGCGGCGTGCGCCACGAGTTCGTGGTGTCGGGCGCCAGCGCCGATCTGGACGGCGAGCGCCTGCTGGCCGACACCCGCCGCATCTGCGAAGCGCAGATCCTGTTCTGGCAGGGCCGGCGCAAGCCCGACTTCGACCACTACGTCTTCATGCTCAACGCGGTGGAAGATGGCTACGGTGGCCTGGAGCACCGCCAGAGCACCGCGCTGATCTGCGCGCGCAAGGACCTGCCCCGCCAAGGCCGCCCGGTGCCCACCGAGGCCTACACGACGCTGCTGGGCCTCATCAGCCACGAGTACTTCCACACCTGGAACGTCAAGCGGCTCAAGCCCACGGCCTTCGCGCCCTACGACCTCACCACCGAGAACCACACGCGCATGCTGTGGTTCTTCGAGGGTTTCACGTCCTATTACGACGACCAGTTCCTGCTGCGCACCGGCCTCATCGACGGGCCCACCTACCTGAAGCTGGTCACCAAGGCGATCAACCAGGTGCGGACCACGCCCGGGCGCTTCAGCCACAGCGTGGGCCAGGCCAGCTTTGACGCCTGGACGCGCTACTACCGACCCGACGAGAACACCGCCAACGCCACGGTCAGCTACTACACCAAGGGCTCGCTGGTCGGCCTGGCGCTGGACCTCAGCCTGCGCCTGCTGCCCGCCACCGAAGTGGGCCAGCCCTCGCTCGATGGCGTGATGAAGGCCTTGTGGGCCCTGCGCCGCCCCATCACCGAAGCCGATGTGGCCCAGGCCTTGAGCGACGTGGCCGGCCAGCCGCCCCACACCGACGCCTTGAAGAACGCCGATGCCGCCGCCGACAGCTGGCAGGCCCTGCTGCACCGCTGGACGGAAGGCTGCGACGAGCTCCCCCTGCCCCGCTTGCTGGCCGCCCATGGCGTGCAGTGGCTGAGCAAGGCCGCACCGCTGCCGCAGCGCCTGGGCGTGCGCCTGTCCGAAGCGCAGGGCGTGCTCAAGGTGCAAGCCGTGATGCGCGGCGGCCTGGCCGAAGCCGCGGGTCTGAGCGCGGGCGACGAGTGCCTGGCCCTGGACGGCTGGCGCCTGCGCCGCATCGACGATCTGGTCCAGTGGCACGACGTCGCGCGCGCACAAGCCCTGCTGGTCTGCCGCGACCAACGCCTGCTGACCCTGACCTTGATGGCGCTGGGCGCGCCCGTGGCCGCGAAGGCCTCCGATGCGCCCTTGTGCGCAGCCGATGTCGTCGGTCTGGCCTTGGCCGATGTCTCTGCCGCCAACGGTGGGGCCGACACGGCCACGCGCCGTGAAGCCTGGCTGGGCCGCCGATGAGCGACGACCGCAAGCGACCGCTGAGCAGCCGCGCAGGCGTGGTCGCGCTGCTGGCCGCCGGTGTGGTGCTGGCCCACGTGCTGCTGACCGGCGCCGTGCTGCAGGAGATGCAGGGCCTCAAGCCCTCCGACGCCACCATCAAGCGGATGGACGCCACCTACGTCAGCGAAATCCGCCTGACCCAGCCGCCCGCCGCACCGCCCGCGCCGGCCATGGTGCAAGCGGCCGCCCCCCAGGCTGCCGCGGCCGCGCCGAAGAAGGCCAAACCCAAGCCCGCCAAGCCCCCCAAGGTGGC
>CAIQIL010000524.1 GCA_903871865.1 uncultured Burkholderiales bacterium | reverse complement strand
TGGGGGCTTCGGCGACAGGCGCGGCGGGTGGCTGCACCGCGGCGACAGGCGCAGCGGCTGGCACGGCAGCTTCGGGAGCGGCCTGTGCCACCGGCTCGGCTGCGGGCTTGTCGGCAGCGGCCTTGGTCGCACCGCCACGGGCACTGCGGGCACCACGCTGGGCAGCGGCCGTCAGCGCAGCGGCTTCGGCGCGTGCGGCTTCCTGGGCTGCGGCGCGCTTGGCGGCGGCAGCCTCTTTGACAGCAGCGGCGTCGGGGACGTCGTCACCGGCGGGCTCGGCCGTCGTGGCTTGTGCCGCAGCGGCTTCGCGGGCGGCCTGCTCACGCGCGGCGGCTTCGGCGGCGGCCTGACGGGCAGCGGCTTCAGCGGCGGCGGCTTCGCGGGCCTCACGCTCGGCGCGTTCCTGCGCTTCGCGCTGGCGGCGGGCTTCGGCCAGTTGCTCTTCCTGAGCACGCAAGGCATCGGCCTGGGCACGCGCCTCTTCTTCACGACGGGCCAGCTCGATTTCGGCCTCGTTGACCTCTTCCGGGCCACCCGCCTCATCGCGCTTGACGAACACACGCTTCTTCTTGACTTCGACCTGGATGGTGCGAGCCTTCCCGGAGGCGTCTGCCTGCTTGATTTCGGTGGTCGACTTGCGGGTCAGCGTGATTTTCTTGCGGTCGGCCCCGGTCGAGCCGTGGGCGGTGCGCAGGTGATCGAGCAGACGCTCCTTGTCGGCCTCCGTCAGCACGTCGTCGGATGCCGCCTTGGGCACGCCGGCGGACTGGAGCTGTTCCAGCAGTGTCGCAGCCGGGCGATTCAGCTCCGCGGCGAGTTGTGCGACGGTGGTCACGGCCATTGTGTAGATCCTTGCGATGAGCTTGCTTGAGTGGTGTCGGATGCGGTGGTCGGGCGGGTTCTGGCTGCGTCAGGCAAACCAGTGTTCGCGGGCCTTGATGATGAGCGCGCGCGCCTGATCCTCGGACACTCCGGTGATCTCGGTCAGCTCGTCCACTGCGAGGTCGGCCAGGTCGTCACGGGTGTGGATACCGGCATCGGCCAGGCTGGTCATCAGCTCCGGCGTCAGGCCTTCCAGACCCTTGAGGCTTTCCGACAAGGCTTCGACTTCTTCTTCCTTGGCGATTTCCATGGTCAGCAACGCATCCTTGGCGCGGGTGCGCAGTTCGTTGACCGTGTCTTCGTCGAAAGAGGCGATCTCCAGCATTTCCTGCAGCGGCACATAAGCCACTTCTTCCAGGCTGGAGAAACCTTCTGCGATCAGGATGTCGGCGACTTCCGCGTCCACGTCGAGCTTGTCGACGAAGATCTTGCGGATGGAGTCGGACTCGACAGCCTGCTTCTGTGCCGACTCTTCAGCCGACATGATGTTGATGCGCCAGCCGGTCAGCTCGGCCGCCAGGCGGACGTTCTGACCGCCACGACCGATGGCGATGGCAAGGTTTTCCTCGTCCACCACCACGTCCATGCCGTGCTGTTCTTCATCGACAAAAATGGATTGCACATTGGCCGGGGCCAGGGCGCCAATCACGAACTGGGCGGGGTCTTCCGACCACAGCACGATGTCCACGCGCTCGCCGGCGAGCTCGTTGGTCACGGCGGTGACGCG
>CAIQIL010000523.1 GCA_903871865.1 uncultured Burkholderiales bacterium | reverse complement strand
CAGAGCGTGACCGTGCCTTTCGCGCCGGGTCGCACCGATGCATCGCAGGAGCAGACCGACGTCGCCTCCTTCGCCGTGCTGGAGCCCCAGGCCGACGGCTTCCGCAACTTCGCCAAGCCCGGCCTGGAAGGCGCCGTGGCCGAGCTGCTGATCGACAAGGCCCAGCTGCTGACGCTGACCGCGCCCGAGACGGCGGTGCTGGTGGCCGGCCTGCGCGTGCTGGGTGCGAACGTGGACGGTGCTCCGCACGGCGTGTTCACCCAGCGTCCGGGCACCCTGAGCAACGACTTCTTCGTCAACCTGCTGGACATGGGCACGGCCTGGCAGCGCACCGGCGCCGAAGGCGTGCTGGCCGGCCGCGATGCCCAGACCGGCGCCCCGAAGTGGACGGCCACCGTGGCCGACCTGGTGTTCGGCTCGAACTCGCAACTGCGCGCCGTGGCCGAGGTCTATGCCAGCAGCGACGCCAGCGCGAAGTTCGTGGCCGACTTCGTGGCCGCCTGGACCAAGGTGATGAACCTGGACCGCTTTGATTTGCGGTGAAGCCAGCGCTGATCCGGGAGTGTCAGCGCGTGCCGTCCACCTCGATCTCGACGCGGCGGTCGGCCCGCAGGCAGGCGATCAGGGCCTTGGTTTCGCGCCGGGAGGTGCACTGATCGGCCGGCGTCACCGGGCTGCCTTCGCCCTTGCCGCTGGCCGAGACCTTGGCCGCATCCACCTTGCCAGAGGCCACCAGGTAGGCCTTGACCGCCTCAGCGCGCTGTTCTGACAGGCGCTGGTTGTAGGCGGTGCTGCCCAGCCGGTCGGTGTGGCCTTCGACCTCGATGACCGAGTACTCGGTGGTTTGCAACTCGGCGACAAATTTGTCGAGCGCGGCCTTGCCATCGGCGCTGAGGGCGGTCTGGTCGAAGCCGAACAGCGACTCGGCCGTGAAGCTCACGCGTTGCCGTGCGGGCGCTGCCACCACCGCGGCGGCGGGCGTGGGCGGTGGCACATAGGGTGCGGCCGCGGCCGGAGGCTCGGTGTAGAGCGGCGCCGCAGCCATCGGGGTGGCCGCCTGGGCCCGGCCAAACGGGAAGACCAGGCTCAGGCCCAGCACGTTGACGCGGTCATGCCCGCCGATGGTGCTGCTGACGCGGTAGTGCTCCCACTCGGCGCGCAACAGCATGGCTGGCGAAAAGGCGTACTGCAGGCCGGCGCCGTACTTGTAGTTGAACTGGTGCTCGCGCGGCGAGGGGTCGAGTGGCACCACCGCACCGGTGCCGGTGAAGCGCCCGCTGGACTTGGCGTACTGCCCGCCGATGCGGCCCAGCGCCGAGAGCTGTCCGACCAGGGGCAGGGTGCCCACCAGGTCCAGGTTCAGGCCGCGCATGCGCACCTCGCCCTTGAGCGTGCCGGGTGCCGTGGTGGGCGCCGTGAAGTACGGCTTGCCCAGCACGAAGTAGCCGCCCTCCACGCCCAGCCAGGGCATGAATTGGTAGCCCAGCATCACCTTGTAGGCGGTGTCGCGCTCGTGGCGGTTGACCTCGGTGGCCGTGGCGGCGCCGCCCAGCTCGTGGTCGATCAGGCGCGGCTCGTTGAGGTGGCTGCGCGATTGCCCCACCCCGATGCCGCCGTAGTAGAAGGTCTGATCCTCTGCCAGGGCGGGCAGGGCCATGCAGGCCAGGGCCGTCAGGCTGAACAACCGGCTTGCGCTCAGGCGTTGGGAAGGGGTGGGTGACATGGTGGTCTTTCAGGTGGGAGATTGGGTGGCAGGGTGGATGGCAAAAGCGGTGTCCCGACCACTGCGGCGGCGGCGCGCGACCGCGGCCACCACCAGCGAGCCGCAGCCCAGCAAGGCCAGCGTGGAGGGTTCGGCCACAGACGGCATCGGGGGCTCCAGCGCGCTCAGCGTGGCCATGGCGGCCAGGGCGTAGGCGCCACCGCCGGTGCCGCTGGTGACACCTTGCACGTCAAAGCGGTAGTGGCCGGCGCTCAGCAACACCTCGTCCAGACGGAGGTTGTTGCCGGTCTGTGTGGCCACTGCCAGCGGCGTCGTGTTGGCGTCGCCATACAGGCTCAGCGTGAAGTCGCCGATGTCAAAGACGGCTTGCGGGCCCACCAGCCAAGCCAGGTTGGTGGCTTGTGCCGACACGGAGGAAGCCAGGCTGAGCGAGAAGAAGTAGCTGCTCGAAAACGTGACGTCGGAGGCTGCGATGTGCAGCTGCTGCAGCGTCGGCGTGGTGCCGAGTTCGCCCAGGTCGGTGGCGGATGCCAAGGGGCTGAAGGCCGAGGCGGACAGGGCGATGACCCAAGCCACGGCCAAGGGAAGGGTACGGACGTGAAAGGGCATGAGGGGCTCCCGAAGCTGGTGGTGGAAGGCGGGACGAAGAAACGCACCCACCATGTGTGACGCCGTGTTGACGCCCTGCACACCGTTCGGTTGTAGCCAGCCCCTGCGGCGCCGTCTGTGCGCCAGAGCACCCAGGGTCGCAGCCTGCCCTCAGACCGTCCCGACGACGGCGTTGGCGTGCGCCGAGCAGGTGATCTCACCCGCTGCGTTGGCCACCAGGCGTGCCTGCAGGCACGCCTTCAGCGTGGTGGTGAGCTCGGGGGGCAAGGCGGCCAGCTTGGCGCCCATGCTCGGGGCGCCTTGCACCGTCTCCCAGTAGTCGTCGAAGCTGGCGAAGGTGCGCTGCACCGTGATGCCCCGCGTGGCGATGTCGCGCAGCCCCGCATCGGCCCACAGCGTGCGCAGCACGGCCATGTCGGACGCCTGCGGGCTGGGCGGCGTGGGCACGGCCACGCCCAGAGAGGTCAGCTCGTCTTGCAGCAAGGCGTAGGGGAAGCCGCCGCCCGGCATGTCCCAGCTGTAAGCGGCGACCAGGCCACCCGGGCGCACCACGCGCGCCATCTCGGCCACGCCCAGGGCCGGGTCGCTCAGGAAGAAGATGACCAGCGGCATGACCGCCACATCGAACTGCGCCGCACCGTAGGGCAGCGCCATGGCGTCACCTTGCACGTACTCGGCCTGCGCCGTGCTGGCACGCGTGCGGGCGAAGTCCAGCTGCTGCTCGGAAGGGTCGATGCCCGCCAGCGCCTGCGGCTGGCAGCGCTGCGCCACCAGCTCCGTGAAGGCGCCATTGCCACACCCCACGTCCAGCCAACGCCCGCCAGCCGGCGCGCCCAGCCAGTCGATGAAAGCCTGGCCGACCTGCTGGCTCCACAGGCCCATGTAGCGCTCGTAGGCGGCGCCGTTGGTGAATCGGATGGTGGGGGTGGGGATGCTCATGGGGGTGTTGGCGCCGTGCGTCTGTGTGGGTTCACTCTCTGGCTCTCCATTCTTGCTCATCGACAGTCGGGCAACAGCGGTTGGCTGCTGTGCGAGACAACCTGAAACGCGCCCACCGCATTGCGCCAATAGAGTGGGCGCATGGCGCGGCGATCCTGCTTGGGCGCCAGCCCTGCGCCGGACGATTCCGCTCCAGCCCATCTATCAGCCGTGACCCATGTTCGACATCGAAGCCCTTTTTCATCCGCCGAAGAACACCAAGCTGTTGGAGCCGGCGCAAGCCTTGAAGTCTTTGGAGGGTGTTGCGAGCTTTCTTGCTGCGCAGCATCCCGATTTCAAAGACTGGCTCTTGCAGGGCGAGTCGCTCGAAGAAGCATCGCGTTTCTCGGCGTTCAGCTCAGACATGAATGGCCGTGATGCGGCGCTGGCCATCATCGGTCAGCAGTTCAAGTCCGCCCCAGTCATCGGGCTGTGGAATGGCACGGATGATTCAGGCAAGGGTGCGACGATGACGCTTTCGGTTTCGACCGGACCCTATGTCAGCGAGATGAAGCTTCACTTTGGCGAGCACCGCAAAGCGTGCCGCTTGGGCGACCACAAGCAGGTGGCAGCGACCTTGTCCTTGCTTGCTCAGACGTACAAACCGGTGTGCGCCTATGTCTACGAGCCAACCACCTACAAGCTGGTCTACGACGACCGTGTCGGTGTCGGTTGGATGATTTACCTGCCGCTCAAGCTCACCAGCAAGGATGTGCCTGAGGCCCGTGCGGTCATCCCGGTGAAGCTGGATGGCGGCGGCGAAGGGACCATCCTGGTGTCGGTGACCGATGCCGTGTTCGACGAGAAAAACAGGGAACACACGGACATCGCCCACGCGATCGAAACGCGTCTGGTTGATTTGGCGCTGCTGCCCACGTTCGTGCAGCTTCTGAGACCTGCAGAGGATTGAGCGGCTGATGGCGCTAACAGCAAACGATGCTCACCTCCGTGATGAGCCATGTGTGCTTGTAGGGCTTCAACAGGATGCTGCCGTTGCAACTCGCTTCAGGCGTGAAGGTGATGTTGATGCTGCCGTTCGTTTCGCTGGTGGCCAGGTCCCAGGCTCGGCCGCCCTGCGGTTCCACTTGCTCGCGTGCCATGTAGGACATGCCACTGGTGTTGGATTCCAAGTCGAGCCAGGCGCTGCCGACCATCTTGGGCATGTGCCGGCGCATTGCACGGGCCTGCGCGGGCGTTTTGCCACAGAAATAGGCATGGACCACGCGCCTGAGTTCGTCTGGGTTTTGAGGCTTGTGAAGCGTCTGCAATCCATCAGCGAAATTCCGCCACGCTGTTTGACCACAGACGACCGTTCGTTCTTCTGAATATTCCGGCGGAAAAGCGTCTTGCGCAGCCGCCGCTTGGGTCGCCATGACAAGAAGGGCGCAGAAGATTTTCGTCATGGTTGCCATTCATCCTTTGAGCGGCGTGTTGATGAGGCCTGATATGGGTCCTTTGGGCCTCAGCGACATTTGCGACCACTTCCCAGGCGCCGCGCCGCACCCACCCCGATCAGGCCCAGCCCCCACAGCCACAGGCTGGAGGGCTCGGGCACCGAGATGATGGTGCGGGTGAAACCGCAGGTGTCAAGCTTGTCGTAGGGGCAGGCGGTGAAGCCGCCGAATGGGCCCACGGAGGCGAAGAGCTGCGTGCCGTCAGCGGCCAGTCCGGAGACAGTGAAGTTGATGGAGGGCAACACGAGGAAGGTGACAGTGCCAGCTGTGACGCTCTCATCTGGGTAGAACGTACCGAGCAGGAAGTCGCCCGTGACCAAGTGGTCGCCAGCGCTCGCTTCGAAGTACGGCCTGACGTCTGGCCGCAGCGGGTGCCCACGGTACGCATCAAAGCTGTAGCCCGGCGAGCCATAGATGTACTGGGTGTAGCCAGCCGAGATCGACAAGCCCGTGTAGCTGGCGAACTCGTAGGTTTTTCGGGGTTTGGTGCCTAAGACGATGGCCGAGGTGGGCAGATCGGCCGCATCGAAGCCAAATGGTGCGCCGAGCGCTGCGCTGATCTCGTTGTCGGCCAAAACCCTCACCCACATCTCGATGGGCGCGTTGGCGGCAGCGACACCGGTTGGCTCCAGGTAGGACACCGAGAGGTTCGGTCCTGCCACTGCGAAGGAACTCGCGAGTGTCAGCGCCGCCAGGGCGACTTTGGTCTTGTGTTTCATGTGATCTCCCTTTTGATCGATTTCGTTGTTCAGCGGTCCATCCATCAACGTGCCATCAAAGCCAGTTCGTGCTGTGAGAAGCCGTATTCCTGGAACTCGATCACGCCCGTGCGGATGCTCTTGTTGAAGTTGTCGCGTGCATTGCCTTGCTGGCCTTTGAGCAGCGCATGCTGGCCCATGAAGAAGTAGAACTCGCACAGGCGGCTCGCATCGGGCTTGCCGCTCTCCGAGGCACCTTGCTCTGCTTGCGCCTCGCTGCCTTGGCCGAGGATGTGCTGCAACACCGGATACGGCCAAGCCGGTCGACGCCCGTCGGGCAGATAGGGTTGCACGGCGGCCTTGCCGTCCTCGCCCAGGCGCTGGGTGGTCATGTACAGCCACAAGGCGCCATAGCTGCGTTCGCGCTCGGTCTTGTTCTTGAGCATCTCCACCAGTTCGGTGCGCGCATCGGCGTACTTGCCCTGGTAGTAAAGGGCCTGCGCCTTGACCAGGCGGTTGGATGCGTCATTGGGCTCATCCGCGATGGCCTGCGTGACCTCGCGCTGCGCTTGCGCAAAGTCGCGGCGTCCCAGCGCGGTGAAGGCCAGCCCGATGCGAGCTCCTGAGGCCTTCGGGTCCAGTGCCAGCGCTAGGTCAAAGCTTTGATGGGCCTGGTCGAATTGGCGCAGCAAGTTGAGTGCGCCACCCATGTCAATGAGCGACTCGTCACGCAATTTGGGCGGGAGGCGATCGGCTTTCAGCGCTGCCTCCAGACCCATCACCTGCAGACGGGACTGGAACTGAATCTGGGTCTTGGCCTCGCCCTTGCCTCGCTTGAAATCCTCCAGCATCCCGGCCACCTCGCGGCGAATGGGTTCGGCCTGATCTTGCGACATGGTCGGCACGGTCAGCGCATTGCCCAGTCGAGGCCACACCTTCGTGAGCGCATCCTTGTAGTTGGACCAATCCTTGGGCTCGATCACGTTGACGTTCTGCTGCAGCTCGCCACCGATGTGCATGGACTTGGCCGTGCCGCTGTAATCGATGTGGATGTCGAAGAAGTTGTTGCGGTCGTCGAAGCGGTTCGATGAGGGGTTGGTGTAAATCTCCTGGTCGAACTGCACGTCCACATCGTGGCGATAGGTCCCCGCAGCCCAAAGGTACAAGGGGCGCGTGCGCAGGGCCTGCGAATTCAGCCGCAGTGCGTCCATGACGGCCGAGAGTGCGTAGTCGCCCACCAGCGCGCGTTGCTCCGGGAAGCGCAGGAAGTCCTGCACCCGGTAGGTCACCGTCAGCGTGAGCGCGTTGTGCAGCACGTCGTCTTGCACCTGCATGGGCCCTTGCTGTTCGATGTGCGGATACAGGCGCGGATAGAAGGCGAACTGGCTCTTTTGCAGGTTCTCCAGGGACTGGCTGTCCAGCATGTTGCGCATGCCCTCGGCCATGTCGCCGTGGTACGTCAAGGAGGCTTTCAGCAGCGGCGGCTCCGAAGGCCGCGTGAAGTGCAGCGTGTCATGGCCCTCCATGCGCACCACCTCGGCGTTGCTGGGCATCGCGGTCAACGCGGTCTGGCCCGCATCGGCCAGCAGCACCTTGCCCATGCCTTCGGCATTGCGCCACTTCAACGCCACACCGGCCTGACGCCCACGTGTGCCGTCAAGCCAGTAGGTCTGGCCGCCCAGCGTCAACTGCGCGATGACGTGGTCGAACACCAGCGGGCTGGGCAACAGCGTGCCGGCATCTTCCCGGTAGGCGGTGGACACCAGCACCGGCGTGGCCGTCAGCCCAGCCGCGCGCAGCAAGGACACCAGCAGGGCGGCCTTGTCCTTGCAGTCGCCATAGCGTTGCTTGATCACCGTGTTCGCATCGGCTGGCAAGTGGGAGTTCACGCCGATTTCGGTGCCGAAATAACGGATGTCGGACTGCACGAAGTCCAGCACCTTCTCCACGCGCTGCACATCCGAGGTGCTGCCGGCCGTCAACCTGGCCAGTTCGGACTTCACCACATCGGACGATTGGATGGCCTTGTCGAACAGGCGACTGCCCCAGGCCGCCACATCGGCCCAGCCGTCGAACTCGCTCCACTGCACGGCATCGTCCAGGTAGGACGAGGGTGGGGCGCCCATGTCGATGTCCACCAGCGGGCTGTTGCGCCGCTGCACGACCGTCTCGGTCAGCTCACCCAGGGCGCGAGAGGTGACCGTGAACACCCCCTCCTTGGCCTGCCGATGGATGTGACGGCGGCTGGGCGCCAGCAGGCGGTAACGGTAGCTGGCGATGGGCATGGCCGATGACGCACCCCAGTCCCGGTCGGCGAACTTGCCGGCGAACACCGGGTTCTGCCCCTGCAGGCTGTAAACCAGCTCGATGCGGTCGTTCACGCGCACATCGTCCAGCACCGCCGAGGCCGTGACCCGGCCGTCGTACATGAGCAGTTCGAGCTGCGTTTCGCGCTGCAGCACCTTGAAGGCCTTCATCGACAGCTTGTCGATGCGCTTGCCATCGCGCCAGATGGCCAATTGGTGCAGCACCAGCTTCTGGTACGACGGGTCGAACTCGATCTGGATTTGTGAGCCCTGCTCCACCCCGGAAGGCTGCCGCAGCACACGCACCTGGCGCACATAGGTGCTGACACCGCCATCCGACAGCAGCACTTGCTTGTCCCGGAGGGCAATGTATTGCGGTGCGCTGGTGTCGGTGGGGGCGAAATCCGGTGCCTGCACGTCGACCCACTTGGGCGCGGGCCCGATGCTCATGCCGGAAGCGGCTGCTGTTGCGGCACTGGCCTGTGCCTCAACCTGCGGCTTGTTGGCTGGCACGGCCTTGGTGGTGCTGGCCCACGTGCTCGTTGCGCAGAGCATGGCCATGCACAGGCCTGCCCAGATCTGATGGCTTCGCATGGATGCTCCGTTCACTTCTGCGCCGAGACCTTCGCGGTCACTGGCTGGTGGTTGGCTTCGTCTTCGATCCAGACGGCAGAGTCGGCCTTCGACAGGGTGCCGACGACGCGGTAGCGCTTGTCGGCCTGCGGGGTGAAGTCCACCACGCCTTCCACCTCGAAGAAGGTGCCCATGGCCCGGCTGGCGATTTCATGGATGGGCATGCCCGTGGCATGGCTGCCGCGCAGCTTGACCTTCATGGCCTGGGCCGGGATTTGCCGCTCGGTGACCTTCAGGCGGATGGTTGCGCCCTGCCCATAGCTGGCTTGGCGCGTGGCCAGGAAGCTGTCTTGAATGCTGTGCCCGTCGATGGCGGTGAGCGCGAAGATTTGCGCCTTGCTGCCGTCCTCGGCCATGCCGCTGTCGCTCACCGTGGCGATGGGGCCGGTGTAGTTCTCAGGGATGGGTTTGTAGCTGGCGCAACCCGTGAGGGATGTGGCGGTCACGAGGGAGGCGATGAGGAGGGGGGAGAGGAGGTTTTTCATGGTGCTGACAGGTGGATGCAGGTGGGCTCAGTTCTCGCTGCATTGGATGCCGACGACGGTGTTGACTTGGCCGGGGCGCCAATCGATGGCGTGCCAGCGATAGACGCCCGGCGCAACCATGGCCAGTTGCCATTCAACAGGCTTGCCAAGTGAATTCATGCGCTGCTCGCCGTCGTAGCGGAAGGTGATGGTGCGGGCCGTGGCAGAAAGGACGGTGGCGTCGATTTGAGAGATCTTGCCTGTGGTGGCGCTGTCGATTTCTCGGTCGAATTTGATGGACAACCTTTTGCGGTCGCTGCTGAATTCGTAGCGAAAGTGCCCGTTCTTCATGGCGCAGGCAGGCTCGGTGTCCATGCTGTCAGCCCATACGCCGGACAGCTGCTTCACATCGAAAGGGAACGGCGCGGGTTCGATGGCGCCAAATGCCGAGGTGAACGCCATAGCCAGGGGAATGAGCTGAAGGGATTTCTTCATGTTTGCTGAACTGAATTTGATGAGGGTGTTCGCGTCATTCTTTGTTAGGTTGGGGTGTCCCCAAAAATCAGGCAAGGTTCGCGTCGGCTTGACCGCCCAGTTAGGCGTGGATATTGTACGGTCCAGGATGATGGGTGATCGTATTTATGCCCGATCAATAGGGATGGGGTGAGGGAAGCCACATCGCGGGCAAACGAGTTTAGGTTTTTT